>NZ_LGSU01001404.1 GCF_002260545.1 Hydrocoleum sp. CS-953
ATGGCAGCATAAATAATAAAATCACTAACTAAATATATCTGTTTTCATTTTATTTTTTTTGTAATCTAAGTTATTTCCCAACAACTCTACTATATAACCGGATTCTATATCATACTAAAATTTACCTTTCATAAACCCGGTTTCTTGTAACCTCCGTCACGAGAAGTTATACCTAAAATACATTTAGCATCTAATAAAACTAAATCCTGAATATCTAAAACTCGACAACTTTCTGGAACATTTAACAAACTCGGAACTATGCCATTTTCCATCTGCGCTCTAACTAGAGTAGCGGCATTATTATTTAATTGTTGAAGACGATGATTTTTTCTGACATATTCTAAAGTTAATGCCTGAGAATCTAATAACCAAAAATCAATCTCATATTTTTGGATAAACTTTTTCACTTGTTCTAAGTTAGGACTATATTGTGCTTTAATTAAATCATTTGCTCGTTGTTTTATCTGAGCATAATATCCTTGATGATAAGGTAAAGCATATTCCGAACCAACTAATATTGAACGTTTGGCAAAAGTAGGAATATTATTAGCTTCTAATGCTAAAGAAGCAACGCGGATATCTGAGGGTTGTTTGGCTAAAAATTCATAAAGTTCTGGTGCTTTTCCCACTACATAATTAGTGACAGGAAAGTTGTTGGTTAAGGCTGGATATAAAAGGAGTAAAATTAATACTATATATATAGATAACTTACGCAAATAAACCAAGAAACCGGGTTTATTACTCTGATTCAAATCAAGAAATTTCTTTGATAAACCCGGTTTCTCTGTAAGTCCTGATATAGATATAGTTTTGATTTTTCCGACTGGTTTTGTTTGGGAGGAATGGTTGAATAGATGGAATTTTTGCCTGAGAAAATCAATTATTAAAGTAAAGGCTATTCCACCAGCTAATGCCATGATAATTCTGAGGCTATGTTGACTGTAACGACTAGGATGATGTAGTCGAAATAATAATAAGTGGGCGGCTAAAAATATTCCGGTTGATGCTAGGGCTAATTCTGGTAAAAGGATTATTTTGTTAGTGACTTTTTTGGCGAGGGGAAAGTAATTTAAGCTTAAGAAAATGATTAATAATAATCCTGCCCAAACTTGGGGAGGGAGGAAAGATTGAGATAACCATTCTGGAGGAATAATGCCGGAGCGATCGCCTGTTAACCAAAAATCAAAACTATTATCTGAAAAGAAGGATGCTCTACCTCCAGGATAAAATTCTGGTAATTTTTTGGCTTGGGTTAATGTAATTATCGGACTATATTTGGAGGTGTTTAAGGCGTAGGGTAGAAGTACAAAAAATGCTGTGGTTAAGCCAATGGTTAAAATGGTAAATTTTTGCTTGTTTCGGAAGTAGAGAAAGTCTAAGACTAAGAGGGAGGAACAGAGCAAAACTCCTTGGGGATAAAATAATCCGAGAAGGGTGATTGTTATTGCTATTCCTAACGAATAATGTCTAAGGAAGTAATAGAGAAATGCTAAGAATAAAGGATAGAAAAATGCTCTGGGGGTTGCGGAGATTAAGTCGTCTTTGAGCCAGAGATTTTGATTCAAAAATAATGTGCTGAGAAATCCTGCGAGTGGTACGGGTAATATTTGGATTGCGACTCCAAAACAATAGGCAGTTGTGATTAATCCTAATATTATTGGCAGGAATTTATTGAGTAATAAAGGAGGGATGCCGATGAGAGAAAATAGTTGATAAAAGTAGGTATATCCTTTCGGGGCAACTGATTGAAAATAGTCGGCAATAATATCGTTAGGAAAAAGTTCTGGATTGAGAAATCTTGCCATCCAAAAAACATGGGAGCGAGCGTCATCTTGGACGACATATTGATGGCTGAAGGCGGGAATTATTCCTAAAATTCCACAAATTATGGCTAGGGTTAGGCTGAGGTAAAACCAGAATTTGATTGGGGGTAATGTGGTTAGATANAACTGATTGAAAATAGTCGGCAATAATATCGTTAGGAAAAAGTTCTGGATTGAGAAATCTTGCCATCCAAAAAACATGGGAGCGAGCGTCATCTTGGACGACATATTGATGGCTGAAGGCGGGAATTATTCCTAAAATTCCACAAATTATGGCTAGGGTTAGGCTGAGGTAAAACCAGAATTTGATTGGGGGTAATGTGGTTAGATATTTAGGTAAATTCATTTAATTTCGGAGTAACATAATTCCGTCGATAATCATATAATGTGTAGGGGCGAATGACCATTCGCCCCTACAATATCTGGATTTGACATGGTATCTCATTTCCCAACACCATCACATAAATGGCGATCGCTTTCACTGACATTGGGGTTATTTTCTAGGTAGTCGCGCATCCAGTTGCAACCCCATTCATGGAGGCGATCGAACTTCCAAATGTTCCATAGTTTTACAGTTTTGTCATCACTGCCAGAAGCGATCATCTTGCCATCAGGACTAAATGCTACACCTCTGACCTTATCCTTATGCCCGGTTAGAGTCTGCAATAATTTCCCCTGACGGTTCCACAACTTCACTGTTTTGTCAGCACTTGCAGTTGCAATAGTCTCTCCATCAGGGCTAAAGGCAACACCCCAGACCCAATCCTCATGGCCTTGCAAAGTCTGCAATAATTTCCCCTGGCGGTTCCACAATTTTACTGTATTGTCACCACTTCCAGTGGCAATAATCTTGCCATGAGGACTAAATGCTACACCATAGACCCAATGCTCATGCCCCTGCAAAGTCTGCAATAATTTCCCCTGGCGGTTCCACAATTTCACCGTCTTGTCATCACTTGCAGAAGCAATAATCTTGCCATGAGGACTAAATGCTACACCATAGACCCAATGCTCATGCCCCTGCAAAGTCTGCAATAATTTCCCCTGACGGTTCCACAATTTTACTGTATTGTCACCACTTGCAGAAGCAATGGTCTTCCCATCAGGACTAAATGCTACACCATAGACCCAATTCTGATGGCCAGTAAGAGTCTGCAATAATTTCCCCTGACGGCTCCATAATTTCACCGTCTTGTCATCACTGGCAGAAGCAATAGTCTTCCCATCAGGACTAAATGCTACACTATAGACTGAATTATTGTCTCCGGTAAGAGTCTGCAATAATTTCCCCTGACGGTTCCACAATTTTACTGTATTGTCGCTACTTGCAGAAGCAATAGTCTTCCCATCAGGGCTAAATGTCACAACCGAGAGACTATTCTCATGTCCTTCAAGAGTCTGCACCAACTGCCCCTCTTGCTTCCACAATTTTACTGTATTGTCATCACTTGCAGAAGCAATCATCTTGCCATCAGGGCTAAATACTACACCATTGACCCAATTCTCATGGCCGATGAGAGTCTGCAATAATTTCCCCTGACGGTTCCACAATTTTACTGTATTGTCACTACTTGCAGAAGCAATAGTCTTCCCATCAGGACTAAATGCTACACCAAAGACCCAATTCTCATGGCCAGTAAGAGTCTGTAATAATTTCCCCTGACGGCTCCATAATTTCACCGTTTTGTCATCACTTGCAGTTGCTATAGTCTTTCCATCAGGACTAAATGCTACACCATAGACCGAATTCTTATGACCGGTGAGAGTCTGCAATAATTTCCCCTGACGGTTCCACAATTTCACCGTTTTGTCATCACTTGCAGTTGCTATAGTCTTTCCATCAGGACTAAATGCTACACTATAGACCGAATTATTGTGATCGGTGAGAGTTTGCAATAATTTCCCTTGTCGGTTCCACAATTTCACTGTATTGTCACGACTGACAGAAGCAATAGTCTCGCCATTGGGACTAAATGCTACACCCCAGACCCAATTCTCATGCCCGGTGAGAGTCTGCAATAATTTCCCCTGACGATTCCATAATTTCACTTTATTGTCACTACTTGCAGAAGCAATCATCTGACTATCAGGACTAAATGTTACACCAAAGACCCAATTCTCATGCCCGGTGAGAGTCTGCAATAATTTCCCCTGACGGTTCCATAATTTCACTGTATTGTCACCACTCGCAGAAGCAACTATCTGACCATCAGGACTAAATGCTACACCAAAGACCCAATTCTCATGCCCCTGAAGACGGTTAAGTTCTCGGTACTTTCCATTATCTATATATATAGCTTGACTCAGAGCATCTGTTATCTTCATCTTGTTATTAGTCTGGGGTTGGAATATTAGGTTGGATCGCGGTAGTTGTTTAGCAGCTCTTAAAGCTTGCAGCATTGCCTCCCAACGTTTATTTGAATCAAGCAATAACTGAGAAGTAATACNTTCTCATGCCCCTGAAGACGGTTAAGTTCTCGGTACTTTCCATTATCTATATATATAGCTTGACTCAGAGCATCTGTTATCTTCATCTTGTTATTAGTCTGGGGTTGGAATATTAGGTTGGATCGCGGTAGTTGTTTAGCAGCTCTTAAAGCTTGCAGCATTGCCTCCCAACGTTTATTTGAATCAAGCAATAACTGAGAAGTAATACTTTTACGCACCGCTTCCGTTTCCGCCACCTTAAGATTTGCTCGCCAAACCGTAACTCCAGTAAGAGCTGCCCCTATTAACGATAGTACCAATACTGCAAAACTTATCCGCAGTCGCCTTTCTGCTTTCTGCTTCGCCTCATCTGCTTTGCGTTTTGCCTCATCCAATATTTGATTTGCCTTTGCCTGAGCATCCAACTTTATCTGCGCTTCCAACTTTTCCAGCTCGATCGCCTGTTTCTCCACTTCCTGAGCAGCAGCTAAAAATTGATAGTCGCGATCGCTCAGACTTTTATCTACCGCCCACCCTAAAGCATCTGCCAATGCTTGACCCCGCAAAAGTCGCGACTCATCCTTACATCCGGACTCTTCCCAAGCATTAAACGCTTCAGAGTAGGGGCGCAACTTTCCCAACTCCTTTTCCACCCACTGCAAATTAAACACTTCTTGATAAATACGGTTAGCAACTTGTAACCGCCCTTCCTGTTTTACTACTAAACCTGTAAGACGGAGTTCCATTTGTTCGGGGTTGTCGTTTGCCAGGGTGTGGGAAGTGTGGGGAGTCTCGGGAGAGGGGGAAGAGGGGGAAGTGTGGGAGGTATCAGGAGTATTACTTCTGACTTCTGACTTCTGACTTCTGACTTCTAAAGGGGAGGTATCGGGAGTATTACTTCTGACTTTTGACTTCTGACTTCTGACTTCTAATAAAACCTGCTGATACAAACCCAATAACCGACTCGCCCGTTTTTCATTCACCAAGAGGCGATCGCGTATTGTCTTTAAATGTTCTGGGTCATCATGTACTTGCCAATTGTCAATAATCCTCTGTCTGACCAAATCGGCCACCCATTCGGCATCCTGGCCATCAGGGACAATTTCTGAACTATTGCTAATTAATTTACAAACTTTCTGGGTCAAAAATGGCTGGCCTCCGGTCCAATCTAAAACTGCCTCCATCAACTTATTAATATTGGCAGTTTTATCAACTAAACCTTTTGCCAATGGCTCGACTTCAGCTAACCGAAAACCTGTTAATTTTATAGCTTTACCAATATTAAAAGGAGTGTGTTTTTTCTCTTTAATTAAATCTGCCGGGGTTGCCACACCAATCATGGCAAAAGTCAACCTTTGATAATCTGAATTATCTGCCCGTTTGTTATAACAATCTCGAACAACCGCAAAAAAATCATCAATATTAAAAGGTAGGCTGAGGGTACTATCTATTTCATCAATAAAAATCACAATATTTTGAGAAATAGAAGGCAATAAAATTTCACCAATAAACTTACTAAAACGTTTCACATTAGAAAGTTGACTATTAGCTGACCACAGTTCCTCAATATCAAAATCATCATCTAAATTTAAGCCAGTCAAAATAGTATCAATAATACTGGCGTACCATTCTGAAGGGGTAATATCATGGGTGCCAATTTCTGTCATATCAATACTGACACAGGCAATATTTTCTTGTTGTAAACGTTGGATAGTTTTGACTCGCAAACTAGATTTACCCATTTGCCGGGAGTTTAAAACATAACAAAAATCTCCATTTTTCAAACCTTGATATAAATCATTATCAGCAAGTCTTTTAACATAAGTTGTGGCATGAATTGGGAGACTACCACCGATATAATATTCGTAGTTATTCNGTAATATCATGGGTGCCAATTTCTGTCATATCAATACTGACACAGGCAATATTTTCTTGTTGTAAACGTTGGATAGTTTTGACTCGCAAACTAGATTTACCCATTTGCCGGGAATTTAAAACATAACAAAAATCTCCATTTTTCAAACCTTGATATAAATCATTATCTGCTTGTCTATTGACATAAGTTGTGGCATGAATTGGCAGACTACCACCGATATAATATTCGTAGTTATTCATAGTGCTAGGGAATAGGGAATAGGGAATAAAGAAAAGTAATAAGGGTAGGTTGGGTTGTTTGCGTTAGCATTGCGCAGCATGGAACGTTTGCGGAGCATTTCCAACGGAAAAACCCAACTATTAGATTCTTAGCAAGTACACAAAAAAATTATCTATTATCAAAGATGGTATTACCTTATTTTGTTATTTTGTTGGGTTTCGCTGTCGCTCTACCCAACCTACTTTCTAGAGAAATAGAAAGTCTGGTCTTAAAGTTATTAGAATTAAGGTATTATATTCATAAATTAAAGTTTAACTAAAGAAAAAAATGGAAACTGTAAGAAAAATAGTCTCCGTTGGTAGCGATCGACAAATAAAAATTTCTCTACCTGAGACTATTCAACCTGGTTTAGTAGAAGTTGTTGTGGTGATGCAGTCTTTGCCAAAATCAACAGAAAATCTTGTAGATTCTTTTGAACCTTCAGAATTATTTGGTTTTTTACCACAACGGGTTGATGCTCTAGAATTTCAAAAAGAATTGAGAGTTGAGTGGGATGAATAGTTTTCGGANCAGAAAATCTTGTAGATTCTTTTGAACCTTCAGAATTATTTGGTTTTTTACCACAACGGGTTGATGCTCTAGAATTTCAAAAAGAATTGAGAGTTGAGTGGGATGAATAGATTTCTATTAGATACAAATATTTTTATTTACTATTTTAATAGTGAGTCAGTTGTACAATAAATTTTAAACTATCAAAAATTATAAATATGAGTCTTATTATATCAAACGAAATATTAGAAAAAATTGAGATGTCGGAAGGGCAACTACAAATAGAAATAGCAGTTATGTTATTTCAGCAGGAACGTTTTACCCTTGCACAAGCTGCTCGTTTTGCCCAAATGAACCAGTTAGCATTTCAAAAGTTACTTGCCAAGCGTCATATTCCTTTGCATTATGGTATGGAAGAATTGATGGAAGATTTCTATAATTTACAAGAATCAAAGGAAAATGATAATAGTCAGTGACACATCACCTATTAGTAATTTAGCCACAGTTGGGCAACTAGACTTACTTAAAAAAATATATGGTGAACTGATTATACCAGAAACTGTTTATCAGGAAATAATCAATGCTGGTGCTACAGAACCTGCTACGTTAGCTGTAAATTCTTTGGAGTGGATTAAGAAAGGTTCAGTTAATAATTTAACCTTAGTTATGAGTCTACAAACAAAACTCGATCCAGGAGAAGCTGAAGCAATTGTTTTAGCATTAGAATTAAAGGCTGATTTATTAATAGTTGATGAACGAAAAGGTAGAAAAGAGGCTACTAAATTAGGAATACCAATAACAGGAACATTAGGAGTATTATTGAAGGCTAAACAGTTAGGGTTTATTTCATCAATTAAACCTATATTAGATGATTTAGTTAATAGTGGTTTTTGGGTAAGCTCTGATATTTATCAACAAGTTTTAGCACTTGTGGGAGAAGGGGAATAAGTATGAATTGGAGTGTAATTTACAGCGGTTTTCCTGCACGGTATGCCACTGTAGGGACGTTGCATGCAACGTCCCTACAGGGTTTTGTTTATGGCCATGTTGTTAATCAATTTGAAAAGCACTGTAATGTAATACATAAAATTAACAATTTCATCCCCCTATTCCCTACTCCCTACTCCCTGACTTCTGCAAGAAGTCTAAACGTGAACTTGAAAATATTTTCTATATAAACCACACAATGGCACAACGGCATTTCCCCGAAATTTAACTAATCCCATACTGCGTAATTTAAAGCCTTCAATTGTACCAACTTCCACAGGAGTTTCTGCATTAACAACTTTGCTAATTGCTGTCTGTAAATTTTCATCTTTTTGCAAGTTCAACAAATGTCTATGCAAGTGATTATAATAAGGTCCTTCATCAGTTGGTGCTAATTCTAAAAGTCGTTCTAAAGTCATTTTTAGGCTAGCAATTTCATAGAGTCCTAGACGTACTAAATAGGGATGTCCTCCTAACATTTCCATCAATTTTTCTATTTGTTCGTCAGACCAGGTTAAGCCATGTCTTTGTACTAAATCTTTGACCTGTTCTAAGTTAAATTCTGGTAACTCAATTCCTAATCCTACATTAAAGGGAGATTGATTAATATTTAGAGGAATATAAACCTCCTTAGAGTGAACAATTATTAATCGTAGTCTTTGCCAATCAGGATTATTTTTACCTTGTTCGTGCCAAGCTCTTAATAAGGCAAAAAATTGTGTTGCTAAATCAGGATTTTGGAAAATTTCGTCAACTTCATCTAACCCCAAAACTATCGGCGTTTTAATTTCATTCAACAGGTATTTATCAAAATATTTAGTACATCGCTTTTTGACTCCTAAAACTTTTTTCCAATATTTATCTAACTGTTCCTCTAAATCCAATTCATCACTAACATTCGCACAAAACCACTGTAAAAATTTGTCTAAATCTTCCAGAAAATCTGCATCTATAGTTTGAAAATTCAAAGAAACTGTCCGATAATTTTGTTGACTAGCATGAGCTAAAATTCGGGATAATAAAGAACTTTTTCCCATTTGCCGAGGAGCTTTAATTCTAATTAGAGCATCTGGCTTCAGAATAGCTTGAAAAGATTCTGACTCAATAGGCATTCGCTCAATATAAAAAGGAGAATTTAGACGAACTTGACCTGAAGGAGGTTCTAATTGTGATTCGGGAACCTGAGTTATATTATTACTACTAATTGGAGGAACTATTTTAATAGTTACTGCCTGTTCTTGCTGACGTATTAATGATTCTAACTTTGGTTTAACATTTAATAATTCTGCCAAAGCAACTTGAGCATTTGGATAGCGCTGATGCCAGTTAACTTTTACCATTTTTATTAATATATTGGCTAGGTCATCATTAATACCAGAAAGTATAGTTTCACAGTCTATTTCTCCAGAAATGTTATGGGGAAAGTTTTGAGGATATTCTCTGACTAAAGCTTGAATAGCAGTTACTCCAACTGCATAAATATCGCTAGCAAATTGAGGTCTACCTTGTAATTGTTCCACAGGCATATAACCAGGAGTTCCGATAGTAATAGTGCTAGTAGGTTGCCCATCATCACCAACTACTATTGTCCTGACTTCTTTAACAGCTCCAAAGTCAATTAATACTAATTTTCCATCACTGTTACGCCTCATAATATTAGCTGGTTTAATATCTCGATGAATCACATTATTATCGTGAACAAAAATTAGTAACTCCAGAATTTCCGCTAAAAATTCTATGACTTTAGATTCATTCCAACCGTGATTTATTTCTTTAGTTAAGTCATTACCATCTATAAGTTCTTGAACTAGATAAAATTCATCGTCATGTTCAAAATAAGCATATAAAGTTGGAATTTGCTGATGTGTTCCCAGCTTATTCAGAGTTCGAGCTTCTTGCTCAAATAAACTCTTAACTTTTGCATTTTTTTGTGTAGGTTTTAGTCGTTTCACCACACATCTTGGTTTAGGAATTTCGGGTATATCTAAATCTTCTGCCAGATAAGTTTCACCAAACCCACCACCTTTGCCTAATTTTTCAATAACTTGATAACGTTGACGTAGAATTTGTCCGATGAGAGAATTATTTTCAGACATTACTAATTAGTAGTTTGATCAGAAAAGTTTCCAATTATTATCGACTGTTTATTAACTCAATATTATAACGTATATCGCCAGATATTAAAATTTGGTGTTGCTGATGCGTGGGTATGATTTGTATTTTTTGGCAATTGCTAAACTATGGAATAACAAATACTTGAGATTATTAAGTTTATACTTTCATACCTTAATTCAGCAACGCCAAAATTCCTATAGAATTAGACATCTCCAGAAAAGAGGGAGTAGGGACGTTGCATGCAACATCCTTACAAAGCAGGGAGTAAGGAGAAATAATAGATGACTTCCAACGGATAATTTATTTTATTTTTTATTATTGGAGATGTCTATTAGTCTGAATAAGTAGTAAATATTTACTCAAATAATTAAGTAGATAAGTGAAAAAAAAAATTACCAAAAAATTCGGGTTTAAAGCCTCTCATTTAAAGGAAAAAATCCTTTTAACCAATCCTATTATTAAAAATAAGAGGTAATTATTAATTATTAATTATTGAAAACTACGTCATTGCGACTGGAACGGAGTGGAAGCAAGCAATATCAAGAGTTTTGACTACATCAAAATTTTCTTACATAGTGAAGTTTATTTACGTCTACCTACTTAATCTTATTCTTCCTTACTCTTAGTTAAAATCCAAAGTTCTCCAAAGTTATGAACCAACTCCAGTTGAGAATTTTCTTGTGTTTCTAATCCTGAAATTAAACTCCATTCAGGACGAAATACAAATATATCGGTAAAACCTTCTGGAACTTTTGGAACTTTCGGTTCTTCGATTAATAAAACTTTGACATCTGGTCTCAACATATATCCTAGAGTAGCTAATCTTACAGAATGATTACTAATAACAAGTGGCTGACTTGTTTGATTAATTATTCTGGCGACTTGAGCATCATAATAACTACTATATTTATGCCACCAAGTCTCAGCTTGAGAACTAATTCCACAAGATATGATGCCTAAAGAAATGACAGCTACAGTTACTATTTGCCAAAATTTATGTTGGATTTTATTTGTAAAGTTAGTCAGTTTTGTTCCTAATAAATAAGCGACAGATAATTGAATTCCTAAATAAGCTGGAATTAAATAACGAGCAATAGTAGAACGTTGTCCGCCAGATATTAAGTCGGGAATTATTAAACTTATGGGAGTGACTGCCATTAAAGTTAAGATAAAAATACTTGCCTGTCGAGGTGCATTTTTTAGGAGGAAATAAATAGAGTAGATTACCAATACTAAAACCAATGCCAAGATGTACGGCCAGATGGTATTTAATTGTAATAAAGCATTATTATCAAAAACAAGTTTCTTGACATCGAATAATCTCTCAGGCGAACCAATTTGAATATCAAAAAATGTAAAACCTAGATTGATAAACCATCTTTTCAACAAATCTAAGAATGGTAGATTCTTGGAAACCCAATTGATGCCATCAAAATGATTAATTATCAAGATTAGCCAAGGTAAAAATCCTAAAAATCCGTAGAAAGATGCTAGTAAATAGGATTTTAGTTTCTGGGTAAGTTTAAGTTTTTCAGTGAGGATTACATATAATCCATGACTAAAGCTTACTAATACAGAAAAGAGATGAGTATATAGAGCAAAGATGAGACTTGCTATATAAATTTGCCAGGTACGTTTAGTGTTAATTCGCATTGCTCGGAGCAAGGCAATACTTGATAGTAAAACAGCAACAGAAAAAAGACTATAAGCTCGTGCTTCCTGAGCATATAATACTAAAATTGGAGAAATTGCTGTGAGAGAAATTGCTACCCATCCTATTAATGATTTGCCAAATAATTCTCGACATAGCCAATAAATACAGGGAAAAATTAGTAAACTCGTTATGGCTGAGAAATTTCTAATTACAGTTACAGAGTTACCGAATAATTTCACCCACCACCTCAAAAGTACAAAATAAATTGGTAAGTGTTCGGGATTATCTCTGGCTAGGGAACTGATAAGATTAATTGTGTTTTTATCAGGATTAATATCTTGATATTGCTGTAATTTGGCAATACTAATAGTACCTTGATTTGAGATTAAGTCTTTCAATTCTCCCCTGGTGTAACTGACAATTCTTAAGGATGTAATTGTTTCATCATACCAGTAAACTTTACGGTCAATATTGATAAATCTGAAAAATATCCCTAAGACTAGGATGATGCTTTTCGGAAGATTTTTCCCGATCTAGCCTCTGCTTTCCGAAATTTGGGTTATGCTTACCAACAAAAGGGTTTATTAGATAATGCTATTAATAATTATCAAAAGGC
>NZ_LGSU01001405.1 GCF_002260545.1 Hydrocoleum sp. CS-953
GGGTTGGGGGAGATTGGGGGATGCTACTCTTTCAAAAGCATCAAGAAGGGTTTGTACTTCAATTTCGCGTCCGTAGAGTTTTTCTGGTATCAGGAAGCGATCGCTTCTATCCCACTCTCCTAACTCAAACTCTTCAATTTGGCCTGTTTCCACCCATTGTTTTCTGCATTTCTCTAAGTCATGTTTTAATCCCAAAGCACTTTGATACCGCTGTTCTGCATTTTTCGCCATCAACTTTAGGATAATATCTGAAAGGGACTTCGGACATAAACAACCCTCTGATGTCAAAAACTGATTCAGAGGCTCTGGAGAGATGGCCAGATGAGCATGAATCAATTCTAAGGCATCATCACTGCTAAAGGGTAAAATTCCCACCACTAATTCATAAAATGTCACTCCTAGAGAATAAAAATCGCTGCGATAGTCTATCCCTCTATTCATCCTTCCAGTTTGTTCGGGAGAAATATAAGCCAGAGTTCCTTCTAAGACATTGGGAGTCTGCAAACTTTGGGTTTCTTTCGGTAGTAACGACGAGATACTAAAATCTATTAATTTTACTTCTTTTGTTGCCGGATGTATTAATATATTTGCTGGTTTAATATCTTTATGAATAATTTGATTTTGATGGAGATGGTGCAGAATTTCTACTATTTGCAAAGCCATTTCCCAAAATTCGGCAAGGGATATAGACAATTGACCTTGATATTCGGCAAGGGATATGCCTCCTGTATCTTCCATGATTAGAGCATAGCCATTGTTGTAACGCAAGAGGGAATATGGTTTAACAATACCGGGAATGTCTAGATGTTTGGCAATGGCGTATTGATTTCTAAACTGGACTAATTCGTTAAAGTTCGGATATTCTTGAGCTATTAGTTTGACAATTACAGGTTGCCCGCTATTGACATTTTGACCACGATAGACTAGGGTACGCTCGCTTTCATGGATAAGTTCAAGGGCTTGATAATTGCCAATTGTAATTATTTTTTTCTCCATCATTTGCTCAATTGGTTTGTCTTTGAGTCTTTTCAGCCTAGTTTACTTCATTTTTTCCCAAAGTCCAACTATCCCTACAGATAATGTATTCTTTGCAGTCATCACAAAGTTTAAGCATTATGAAAAAACTAGCAAAGGTAGTCCAAACTATTGCTTTTGAGATTCCCTTGCCTATTACCTAACTACTAATTAATACAGGACTTACCCAGCAGCCAAATATCTAGTAAGGGCGTTTGGCTATCGCACAACTCCGTTTTGCTGGCGCAAAGCTTTGCGTTAGCAAATGGCATTTCCTAAGGTCATGCTCCGCAAACGCCCCTACAGATGGTGTGTAATTTCATTTTTTGCGTAAGTCCTGTTAATAAATTGAAGTAACTCTAATTGATTAGCTTGAGCAATTATTTCTACTAATTTTTCCCATTCTTTCAGTGCATCTGAACCCTCTCCCATTGGTTTAAAATATGTAGGCCAAACTTGCGATCGTACCTCATATAAAAATACAGGCCATTCATTTTTTACTTCTTCTCCTCGTAATACTTGATCGATAAATTCTTCTACGGCAGCAAACACAGCTAATTTTGGTTCTGATGATAAATCTGCTAAAGCTTCTTGACATTTATAAACAGTTTCTTGATGTAATTGTTCTAAATTTTCTAGCACTTCTTCGGCAGTAGGTTTAGCAGATAATCGGAGGGAAGTATCATCAGGAGTTAAGTCATCTAAATGTTGCCTAATCCGATAATGAAAATTTACTTCATAAGACATTTCAAATTTCCAGAAATTTTGGAAAGCACGACGTAAATTAATTTGTGACTCAGATACTTTTTTCTCACCAATAATTTTCAGATATTCAGCTCCTCTAGAAGTTGTTAAACCGGGCAAGTTTCCTGGTGCTGTTAATATTTGGCTGACCTGAGATTTAGCATCATCAATCAATTGTTTTAAACCATTATCTAAAGAATTAAAATGTCGAGTTAGATGAGTCCTAATTTTATGCAAATACTCGGCATAAACAATTTCCCAAGAACCCTTTTCTCTATGCCTAACTTTAATTTCTTGTAGATTAGGAATTCCTGCATTTTCTTTACAAGCTTGAATTGCTGCCTCTACTTGTGGTTGAAAAAAGTCTTCGTCTACTAAATAACGTTGTTGTTTAAAATTCTCCAACAATTCCATCAAACCAACTGATAAATTACTCATCAAGTGATTATATAAAGGTAGAAAAACTCCCATTTCATTTTGATTAGCAGTAGGAGTAGCTAAAGCCTGACGCGCTTTTTCTATTTCTATCTGTACAGTTTTTTGTAATTCAATAATTCGCTCTTGACAAGAAGCAGCATATTGTCTATCTAAACTCTGAATTTTACTCGCCAAATAATTTAAAACAGTATCTAATATTTTTACATTAGCTGCCTCCACATCGGCACAATTAGCAATTATACAATCTACTAAATTCAGATGTTTTTTGCTCAGGTCTCCAGCCAAATCTTGACAATTATTAAAATTATCACCATTAGCAGAATTAGCATTAGTTTGATTGAGAATCATAAACGACCATAAATCCAAAGGCAAATCTACAATTGCTGCCCTAGCTGTGTCATAAAGTCGTACATCAACATCTGCCCAATAATCACCTTTAGCGCTAGGCATTCTCACAAATAAAACAGCATCAATATCTTGACTTAATGTCTGAATTAATCTAGCTTCATCCCCAACACCAGTATCACCTAATCCTGGCATATCAACTAATGCAATTTGCCCAACTTCAGTATTAGGAAAAGGGCAAGTAATTTTCACTTCTTTAACTGCCAAATAATTAAAAAATATGCGCTGACCATCAGCAGTATCTTGAGCAACATATTCCCGAATTTCATTACTAGAAATACGCTTCGGTGGAGAATTTAATAACCCCACATATTTATCAATATTATTGTGATATCGAGTCAAATGTTCATACATTGCACCTGGTTCCGCATATCCAGGTAAATTTTCTGACAATGGTGGCAAAGGTTTAGAAGCAAACTCCACCAAACTATTAGGTTTCGCTCCCAAATGTAGCTTTTCATAATAGGGCGCGATAATTTCTTCTAAAAACGAGCGCTCGGAATGAAAATAAACCTCGCCATAAGTTGCAACGTTAGGGTTATGATGAATAGTGCTACGAACACCTGTACAATGTTGGCGATCGCCATCGGGAATTTCCGTAGTTGTCAACCCAGTCAAGCTTTGTAAAAGGCGACTTTTTCCTTGTCGAGCGCGGCCTACCACCCCAATATTTAAGGTATCGCGGGAAAAACGCACCTTCAATTTTGCCAATGCTTCTAATTCTGTCGCTATTTTCAAGTACAGCGATAGAAAATCAATTTCCGCAAGTCTACCTCGGATTTTTTGATCTTCTATTTGGGTAATTAATTGATTACGTTGAGATTCGAGAGTTTGTAATGCAGGGATGAGTTCCCTCAGATTTGTTTCTGTACGTTCAATTTTCTCAACCAAGGGGCGACGCTTATCAATAATATCGCTAATAGTTTCAGTTCTATTTCCCATAACACAACTAACTCCTATATGAAAATTTGAGCAGGATAGAAACTTGAATAGTTTCAATATCCTTATCTCTGAAGTTAGCTACAAATTATCTTCCCTAACTTCCGGTTAAGTTGCGGATAAATTTGGGGAGGTGGGAAGTGTGGGAAGTGTGGGAAGTGTGGGAAGATTTGGCAATGGCACTCAGATGGAACATTTTTTTATACCGAATCAAGCTAATTTAATATTATCAGGACTTACGCAAAAATTGAAATTACACACCATCTGTAGGGGCGTTTGCGGAGCATGACCTTAGGAAATGGCATTTACTAACGTAAAGATCCGCTTTATATGTCGCGCAGCGTTTTTCATGTCGGCTCTTAGCCGTTAGCGGAGCTTTGCGCTAGCAAAACGGAGTTGTGCGATAGCAAAACGCCCTTACTAGATAAAGATTTAGCAATAGCACTCAGATGGAACATTTTTTTATACCGAATCACAGCGGTTTTCATTTCAGTAGACCAGAGTAGGGACGTTCCATGGAACGTCCCTACAAGGTTTTGATTATGAAGATGTGGTTCATCAATCTGAAAAGCGCTGTAAATCTCCTGCAACTATGACGCAGGATGGTTTAGGAGGGGTAAAAGTCCCCTTCTAAACGTTTACTGCTGACTGCTGACTGCTGATTGCTAATTGCTTTTTGAATGCTTCAACTAAGACAAAACTCCTGGTTCTGTCTGCATAGGTAAAACATCTAAAATGTCAGTTTCAGAACAATATTTCAGGTCTTCATAACATTCTAGGCGTTGGAGACGTTTGCCATGACTAGCATGGTTCATTAATTCATACAATTTTTCCTGCCACTGAAGATAGAGAGACATAGCTCCGAATACTTCATCATTACCTACAGTTTCATCCAGGGGAGAATTAGTTTCCGTAAGTAGACTGTGAGCGATCGCCCCGGCACAAACTGTATCTTCTAGAGAATAACTACCCTCCCAACCGGAACCCAATATCCAAATTGTTTCTGGTTGATTTTCCTTGAGATATTCAACTACTGAGCGACGGTTAACAAGAGCTGCAGCTAGAACAACTTTAGCATTTTGAATCCGCTTAAGACAACGGGTACCATTAGTAGTAGTCATAAATAAGCGTTTGCCTTTAACTGCTTCTGATGTAAAATTTAAGGGTGAGTTGCCTTCGTCACAACCTTCCACTTTTTTACCACCTCGTTCCCCAACACGAATGCGTTTCTCAGCAGGCCATTTTTCGCTGACTGCCATTAATTCTTGAACATCACTAAATACTTGTACTGCTTCTGCACCTGTATGGATAGCAGTGGCCATTGTTGTTGTCGCTCTGAGGACATCAACTGCGATCGCGCAGTCTGGCATATTTTCCGTGGGAGTTTCTTCAGGAGTATGATAGACGAATATTTTCACGATTTACCTATGAGTAATAGTGCTGACTCAACTATTGTATTGCTTTATGTTGACATTTATTTTATTTTCCCACTAATAATTCTGCGGATGTCATCTTGAATTTGAGTATCAGTCTTTCCTTCCCATCGTATTTTTAAGAAATTATAGCAGTTTTCATTAATAGAGTACAGAGATTTGGGTTTAAAGGAAGAAGTTTTGTAGTCTACCTTTGTGAAAACCGCTATAAGCCCCACTTCTACATTCAAGAGCTGAAAAAGCAGTTGAATTCTCAGGGTATTACCTAATAATTTTGGCGTAAGTCTTGTATCGGAATATTTTTTAGTTAATTATACCAAATTCAAAAAAGGCAGTTACATCTTAAGTTGTGATTTATTCCTAGAATAAAAAACTTGATCAATCCCATAAATTCTAAAAATTAAACCTTTTTTCCTCTTTTTTATTATTTTTTTTCTTTGCCAGATGAGCTGTTGCCAGATGAGCTGTTGCCAGATAAGCTGTGCCGTGACTGTAGCAATATTTTATGAAATTGGTATTAACTCTTTCTTGTATCACTACAAGTTACAAAATGATTACTTTTGCCCACAGTATCTTTATTGAAATTGGGATTATGTCTCAATGGCCTCACAAGTTGGGGTCATTTTTGTTCAAATATATTTTTAAGGTTTTATTTTCAGATTAAGATTAAATTATTTGTATGAGGTAACTAATTACATGGACTTAGGATTGACAGACAAAGTTGTTGTGATTACTGGAGGTGCTGGAGCGATCGGTTCGGCAGCAGCCGAATGCTTTCTTCGCGAAGGCTGTGTAGTCATCCTTGGGGACTGCGATCAAAATTGTGGAGAGCAAGTAGTTAAAAGTCTAGCTGGAGAGTACGAAGGGAGGATATATTTTCAATACCTTGATCTCCGAGATGAGGATAATATTAGAGAATTTGTCCGCTCGATCGTTGAAGTACATACTGGAATTGATTCGATCGTGAACAATGCAGCAGTATTCTACTTTGAGCAACTTGTGGAATGGTCTACCTTAGAGCCTCTAGACGAACATTATCGGGTGGGATTAAGAGGGCCAGCAACCTTAGTTCAAGAAAGCTGGCGAATTTGTGAACGAAGTCGTTCAGGCAGCATAGTTAACGTTTCCTCAGTTGCTGGACATATTGGTGAGCCTAAAGCAGTAGCATACACGACTATCAAGGCGGCACAGAAAGGATTTACATTATCTTGCGCGATTGAAATGTCTGAGTTCGGGGGTTGGGCTGTGTCAGTTTCTCCAGGGCACACCTGGACACCAGTTCACCAGAAGCGAGCATCAGCACAGGGCTTGTCTAGAAAAGAATACGAGCGTTCACAATCAAGTATACAGAGTACCATGTTTGGCAGATTTCTTGACCCAGAGGAGGTAGCCGAATGGATCGTTCTGGCAGCTTCTCCTGTAGGAAAGCATCTGACAGGGCAGGATATTAGAGTGACATCTGGAATTGAATCTGGTGGATTTAATCGGCGGTATGAAACAGCACCTGTGGAAGTTCAATAATGGATAATGGATAATGGATAATTGATAATTACCTCTCCCTAAAAACGGATAGGATTGAATAAAAGGAAAATAAATTCATTGTTTCTCTTGATATAGTTGGCTTTAAACCTTAATTATTCGGTAAAAAATGAATTCAGATAACAACCCCCCTAAAAACAATAAAAAGTGGCGTTTTTATCTCCTGAATTGTCAAATTAGGTAGATATTAATACGCCACTTTGTGAATCAACTTATTGAGCAAAAAATAGGCATTGCATAAATGGAGGATGATTTTAATAGTTTTGTGGAATGGGCAGGATGCCCGTTCCTTATATTTTCGGACGGGCATCCTGCCCATCCCACTTATATTCATCCCTTAATTCAGCAACGCCAAAGAATAAGGTCTCAAATTTCCCCTTGGATAGGGGATGAAAAAAATCAACTTCAGTATTTAAAGTCTCTAGCTTCAGTCGGATATACTGTTAACTGATAACTGATAACTGATAACTGAACTAAGCTTCGCTCTCAATGTAGATGAACAATAAACCCATAACTACAATTGGCATTAACAAACCAACTACAGGAACTAAAATCAACGGTAAGTAAGATGCTGCATAATCACCAATCATTTCAAATTCTCCTTAAATTACATAATTTAAAAGTAGGCTATCGCCTAATTTAACCAAAAATTTTGACCCAAAAATCAGGTCTAGCCCTTGAATAGGGGATGAAAAAAACAACTTCAGTATTTCAAGTCTCTAGTTTTAGCGGTCACTATTAACTGATGTACTAACACTTCGCGTTTGCGGAGCATTCCGGAACGGAAAGTGTCACTACTAACTCTTAACTGATATGAGGTATTTAGCTATTAAATAAACCTCGTAAAATAGAGTCTACAATTTGAAAGTTTTCTATGAGGAAGAAAGCCACAACGGCACCACCCATACCACCAATAAAGAAACCACCAGTAAACTGACTCCAACCTTCAGAAGTCTTTAATGGATCTGCACCTTCAGGACTTTCTCCTTGGAAGGAAACTATGCCATAAGAAGATAGGCAAATAGTAGCAATTAGGACTAGAGCGATCGTAGAAATTAATCCGCCGATGTTAGCTACTGCTGCATCCCGTAATGGACCAAGTTTTGCCATTGGACCAAAGATAAAATAACCATGGGCCATACCTACTTCTAAACCGCGTAGAATTGGAGATAGACCTTGACGGTAGATAGGCAAATTACCAATGAATGTTCTGGTAAAGTCAGAATCACTAATTGGAGTGGACAAATGACCTACGAAAGGATCTCCGTTATATGGTTGAACGAATCCTGAATCTGTTGCTTGTGGCATACTTAAATTCTTTCCTCTGAAATTGGAGTTCAAAAATCTTTAGAAGATATTAAGGTCATATTTTACGAGTGTAGGTGCATTTTATTATCAAAATAGGTCTTCAACTTTAGAAAAGTTAATCTAATCTGGGCTTCTCCTCATGGTTAGTATTAGACATCTTCAGAAATTAAATATTTCGTTTCTCAAAGTCTTGTAGGGACGTTCCATGGAATGTCCCTTCTTTTTCACATATCTATTGGGTCTGCTGATGAAGGCTGTATAGCTTAAGTCAGAAGTTAAAAGTCAAAATTCAAAAGTTAGATTTTATCGGCTCAGAACTTTGGATAGTTGTGCGCTAGCTAAATGACCGCTTTTTCTCTGGAAATAGAAGACTTTATACCTTGATTTTTCGGTAACGCAGAATTAGGTTTTGCCAGGTTAGCGATCACTAGGGGAGTAGACTCAGCTTTAGGGAGTTTTTGGTTCGTGAGTTATGAGGGTACTTTAGGGTTTATGACAGAGTTTTATGCTCAAACAATAGTCAAACAGCTTTAAAAACTTAATCCTCTATGCTGGATTTTAATAGCTGTTAACTGGATAAAACCACTGCTAGTTAACGGAGAGGGTGGGATTCGAACCCACGGAGACTTTCACCTCACTCGATTTCAAGTCGAGCGCATTCGACCACTCTGCCACCTCTCCCTAATAAGTCAAAATTCAAAATTCAAAAGTTATTTTGGAGTTTTGACCAAACAAGCTAAGACACTTGTAATGTTTTGACAATTATTTATTATAGCACCTATGCAGACTCAAAAACAAGTTTTTCTTGGCAATATAAAAATTCTTCAGAAATTATCTGCAAATTTTGGTCCACCCAAACTAAAGCAACTTGAGAAACAAAACCTCCTTTCATTGAAACAATGGGGAAATGGCGTTTTTTCTGGTCTTCGGTTTCAATAATGCGTGGCACTCTTGCTGCATTAAAATATAAAGTCCCTTCACTATCCACATCAATACATTTACGCAACTGCTCTTTAGTATGTCGCAAGTTATGGTGCATGTGGCCAAAAGTAACTAGAGAAATTTTCTTACCCAACTTACGAGATTCTATTATTGCATTGGTAAAGTCTGGATCGCCAAAATCTCCGCCTATAGGTTTCCAGTCTCGCCCCACTGGGTCTTCAGGAGCATCTCCTAAACCCCTTGGTCCATTATGGCCAAGAAAAATCACATTTTTATATTTCGCATTCTCTACAGCTTGCACCATTAAATCAGTAGATTCCTCAAAATTATTGACCCCAAATCGTTCTAGATAAAAATCGCCATATTTCCATTCTGGACCGCCCCAACTAAAAGGGCGAGTCCCCACTACTGTCAAGGCCAATTCTGGGAAGTCCAGATTACGATAACCTACATGAGCTTCCCCAAGTAAGTCTATTTGTTGCTGGACTCTATCTTCTTGAGTTCTGTCATAAGGACATTTCTTTCTGCCCCATTCTGTAGCTGTATACCAGGCATCGTGATTACCAAAAACTGCTGCTTTAGGTATATCAAGAGTGGCGATCGCTTGAACTACCTCTACTGCTTCATTACCAAAGTCTCCCACAAATAGTACCAAATCAACTCCCAGATGCTTGAGGGCTATTTCGTCTTCTAATTCCCACTGACCGT
The DNA here is from genome assembly GCF_002260545.1 of Hydrocoleum sp. CS-953. Lineage (GTDB taxonomy): Bacteria > Cyanobacteriota > Cyanobacteriia > Cyanobacteriales > Microcoleaceae > Trichodesmium. The sequence continues at coordinate 9,471 of NZ_LGSU01001405.1, forward strand.
GAACATCTCCGATAACGGCAATTTTAATTAATTTATCTTGATTATTGGTCATGGTTACTGTCATATTTACTTTTGTTTCCCAAAGTTGTTTGATAGTTGTTTATTATTAATTACAATTATTCAGTATACTAAATATTATGATTTAATCAAATTATTTGCATTTTTTAAGACTTTATCTCGAAGAAAACTATCTAATTAATATTTTCTTTTAAGGTAAGCATTCAGCCGTCAGCTATCAGCTATCAGCTATTTATTTTAGTTAGCGATAAAAGCTTTATTAATCCAGCTAGAAAAATTTTACTTCAAAAGTCAGCTCTAAAGTCTATATTCATTTAAACCTTGTTCTTAAACACAGGGTCTTATTGCTGAATGCTGACGGCTAATAGCTGAATGCTTACCTTTTAAGAACCTAAATTAGTATAGCAATCCTAAATAGGTCGCGGGTAATCAAAAAGTAGATAAAAAACTTGAAAGTTCTGCCTGTTCCCTGTTCCCTGTTCCCTGTTCACTGTTCCCTAAAAATCAGTAAATTTTTGCCAGGAATAAAATAGAATTGCTATATATTAGACTAAAGCATAGTATACACTATATCATAATGAATAATGAACAGCTAATTATTTTTAGTCGCTATCCAGAACCAGGAAAAACAAAAACACGATTAATACCTGCTTTGGGGGAAGAAGGTGCAGCAAATCTGCAAAGGAAAATGACTGAAACAACTTTAATAAAAGCTAAGAAATTATTGAATAGGATGTCATTATCTATTGAAATTAGATTTGCTGGTGGAAATTTGCAATTAATGAAAAACTGGTTAGGGTCTGATTTAAAATATCAAGAACAAGGTACAGGAGATTTAGGTGAACGTATAACTAGAGCATTTGAATCTGCTTTTAATCGGGGGATGAAATCTGTAGTAATTATTGGTATAGATTGCCCTAGTTTAACTCCTGAAATTATGTTACAAGCTTTTGGTAAACTAACTCAATCTGATGTGATAATTGGTCCGGCAACAGATGGAGGTTATTATCTAATTGGTATTAAAAAAATCATCCCAGAATTATTTCAAGGAATTAATTGGGGAACTTCTGTGGTTTTGTCACAAACTGTAGCGATCGCTCGCAAGATTAATTTAGCTATTGACTATTTACCAAAACTTTCTGATATTGACCGTCCAGAAGATTTGGAAAAATTACAATTTTGAAGTAGCAGTCAGCAGTCAGCGTTCAGCTAGCCACCTGCGGAGGAGCTAGCGCTTTTCATGTCGCGTAGCGAAACAGCTTTCCTGGCGTGTATAATGGGGGTGTGCGACCCCCATTAACACATACCACTAATTTTAAAAAAATATAGTGGGGGACTTATACCCTCGGATTTTTAGCTGAAAGCTGTTTGCGTAGCATTCCGTAAGGAAAAGCTGATAGCTGATAGCTAGTTAAATTAATTAATACATATCTAATTTTCATCTGCTTTTAAATTTTCTCCTATTCAATGGTAAACATTATAAGTCCTCCATCCATTATCAAAAAAATTGATGAGCAGTATTTCAATTATTATTCCCGTGTTAAATGAAGTTAGTACAATTGCACAAACTATTTCCACAGCTCAAATAGGAAAAGATGTAGAAATAATAGTAGTTGACGGTGGCAGTAATGATGGTACAATTCAAGTTGTTAAATCTTTAGATATTAAACTTATTTATTCTCTTCCTGGTCGTAGCATCCAAATGAATTTTGGAGCTAAAGCAGCGACAGGAAATATTCTTTTATTTTTACATGGAGATACATTTTTACCATTAAAATTTGACCAATTATTAAGAGAAATTCTAGCCAAACCGAACATTATTGCAGGTGCATTTGAATTAAGTATTAGAGGAACAAAAAGAAATTTACGAATAGTTGAGAAAATGGTAAATTGGCGATCGCGTTATTTGCAAATTCCTTATGGAGACCAAGGAATTTTTGTCCCAGCTAAAATATTTGAAGAAATTGGTGGTTTTCCAGAAATACCAATTATGGAAGATTTTGAATTGATCCGAAAGTTAAGGAAAAGAGGAAAAATTGGAATTGTATCAAAACCAGTATTAACTTCTGGCCGTCGGTGGCAAAAATTAGGAATATTTAAAACTACTCTAATTAATCAAATAGTAATTATTGGTTACTTACTTGGAGTTTCTCCAAAAATATTAGGAGAATGGTATCGTAGCCATTTTAAGTAGGGCTTGCTGATATTAAATCTGTAAGCATGACAGATAAAGGTTTGAGGCTTTTTATGGTCGAAATAAAGTGCCTGTTTTTCAGTTGAAAACCCTCAAAAAGTTAGGATAAAAGGCAGATAGGTACAGAAAAATCAAGGAAAAATTATTCCTTCTACTTTCTCTGTATCCTCACACCTCCTACACTCCCCACACTATGCTTTTTTGAGCAAACCCTAATTATCAATTATCCATTATTACAGCGCTTTTCAGATGGATAAACCACATCGTCACAACCAAAACCCTGTAGGGACGTTCCATGGAACGTCCCTACTGTGGTCTACTCAAATGAAAACTGCTGTAATTATTATTTACCAAGGACTACCAACCATAGTAAACCCTGCCCAATAATAAGGATGAACAAAATTCTTAGAATGAATATTCGCCAACTCTGGTGGCAAAGTTACCTCCCCACGACTACCCGAACCCCTTAACTTACCCTCTTCTATGATAACTTCCCCCCTCAACATCGCTAATTGTGCTTCTCGTAATGCCTCTGCTTTAATCTTAACATTACTCAAATGAGCGTAAAACTCTGTCATTAACCCTAAAGTACCTTCATCACT
>NZ_LGSU01001406.1 GCF_002260545.1 Hydrocoleum sp. CS-953
GTAGGGGTTTGGTTTCCAAATCCCATTTTCGCTAACTAAGCATAAGTAATACTATATAGAACCATAAATGATTTGTGAAAAAAAATTGTAGGGGTTTGGTTTCCAAATCCCATTTTCGCTAACTAAGCATAAGTAATACTATATAGAACCATAAATGATTTGTGAAAAAAACTTTTGGTTTCCAAATCCCATTTTCGCTTGGGTTTGGAGACCAAACCCCTACGATAAAATGTAACAACCTAAAACTTACTAACTAACTAATCTTAAACCAGATTGTACGCGCCATAAACTACCATAAATTCCTGACTTTTCTAATAATTCTTCATGGCGACCAAATTCTACTATTTTGCCATGTTCCATGACATAAATACAATCGGCATTTCTGATAGTTGAAAGACGGTGAGCAATAGCAATAGTTGTTCGATTTTGAGTGATTTTTTCTAAAGATTTTTGAATAGCTGCTTCAGTTTCATTATCCACTGCTGAAGTTGCCTCATCAAGTATTAGAATAGGAGGATTTTTTAACACCGCCCTAGCAATAGCAATTCGTTGTCTTTGACCTCCTGATAATTTCTGTCCTCTCTCCCCAACAATAGTATCGTAACCCTGGGGTAATTGATTAATAAAATCATCCGCCTCAGCAATTTTAGCTGCTGCAATAATCTCTGGCAAAGTCGCATCAAAAGAACCATAACTAATATTTTCTGCCACAGTTCCATGAAATAGAAATACATCCTGACTTACTAAACCTATTGCCCGCCGTAAATCTTGTAAATTAATTTGATTTATCTCTATTCCATCAAGAGTTATTTTGCCTGACTGAGCTTCATAAAACCTCAGTAATAATTTGACTATTGTACTTTTTCCCGAACCTGTTGAACCGACAATTCCAATAGTTTTTCCTGCTGGAATTTTCAGGGAAATATTTTCCACAACTGGAAATTTTTCCTGATAGGCAAAAGTAACATTTTCTAACTCTAATTCTCCTTTAACCGACTCAACAGATAAAGGTTTATCTCCAGGATGAATAGTAATTGGAGTATCCAATAAATTCATCACCCGATTAGTAGAAGCCATACTTCTTTGATATAAATCAAGAGTTTGCCCTAAACGAGTTAAAGGCCATAATAATCGTTGAGTTAAAAATACCATGACACTATAAGTACCGACGGCTAATCTACCAGCAACTGCTTCTAATCCACCTAATAATAAAGTTGCCACAAAACCGATAAAAATTATAATTCTAATTAGAGGTACAAAAGCAGCAGAAAAAGTTATAGCCCTTCTATTACTGGTTTTATAAGCATTACTTTCTTTGGTAATTCTTCCTACTTCATAATTTTCTGCTGTGAAGCTTTTAATTGTGGTAATTCCTGAAAGATTATTAGATAATTGCCCACTTAATAAACTTACACTTTCTCGAACTTCAGCATAACGAGGAGCAAGAAATTTTTGAAACCAAATTGAACCCCAAATAATAAACGGCATTGGTAATACTGCCCACCAAGCAACACTAGGAGCTAAAACAAAAAAAGCACCGCCAATAATTATGACTGTTACTGTTACTTGAATTATTTCATTTGCCCCTACATCCAAAAATCTTTCTAACTGATTAATATCATCATTTAAAATTGCCATTAAATTCCCTGTACTACGTTCTTCAAAATAGGCTAATTCTAAATCTTGTAAATGACTGTAAGTTTCAATGCGTAGATCGTGCTGAATATTCTGAGCCAAATTTCGCCAAAGTCGCTCATAAGCATATTGAAAAATTGATTCTAATCCCCAAACAATTAAACTAAGAAATGTCAAAGCCAAAAGTTGCCCAAAAATATCTTTAATTCCCCATTGAGCAATTAGAGAATTTTCTTGTTTAACAACAACATCTACTGCTGCACCGATTAAAACTGGAGGTGCTAGGTCAAAAATTTTATTTAAAATTGAACAGATAACCGCTTGCCAAATTTGAGTTTTATATTTACCTCCATAGTTAAGTAAGCGGATAAAAGGATGTTTTGGTTTAAATGTTGTTTTTGACAATGTAATCCCCTGATAAAATTTTTACGAAAATATTCTAAATGTAATAAGCATTCAGCTATTATAGCAATCCAAAATAGGCTTTCAATAATTAATAATTAATAATTAATAATTACCTCTTCTGTAATAGAAGGATTGGCGCTCAAGGAATTTTTTCTTCTCTTGGTCGAGAAGAGACTTTATACNATATTTCATAATTTTTAGGTCGGAAAAAAGTACGATTTTTTTGTTATAAAAAGCTGCAAAAAGTTAGGATTTTGGGTTGACGCGAGGCAGAAAAATAAAGGGATAATTCTTCTTCCTACCTCCTCTAATACCATTTATCAAAAACTTTTCTACATTTGATTGAAGTACAGGAGTAGGGGAGTATTCAATAATTAATAATTAATAATTAATAATTACCTCTTCTGTAATAGAAGGATTGGCGCTCAAGGAATTTTTTCTTCTCTTGGTCGAGAAGAGACTTTATACCTTAATTTTAATGTTTTATCGTAGGGGTTTGGTTTCCAAACCCAATCGAAAATGGGATGAAAAGACCAAATCCCTACAGTTTTTTTCACAAATTATTTAGGATTGATATAACATAGTTGCTAGTAATTATAATGGATCTCCTAAAATAATCACCATATATCAATCGTGAAAATCCTCAAATCTAGAAAAATTATGAAATTATTAGTAAGTATTTCCTGGGTCATGCTGCCCAAACAGTTATTAGCACTCAGCTCTTCCTGCGGAATGCTACGCAAACAGCAATAAGACCCTGCTCTTAAAGCTATCCATTAGCAATGGATTATTGATAATTTATCATTAATCAATTCGGCTTTATTACCGAAATATTGTGGTTTAAAGCCTCCCCTTTTAAGGGGATAATAAATAAAAATTTTCCTGTTCGTCAATCCTCTTCTTTNATTGTGGTTTAAAGCCTCCCCTTTTAAGGGGATAATAAATAAAAATTTTCCTGTTCGTCAATCCTCTTCTTTTCAAGGAGAGGTAATTCTTAATTCTTAATTCTTGAATTTCTGTTTCAAGAGACAAAAAATAGATTTTCCCTTCCTCTTCCTTCTTACTTATTCTTTACTTGATATAGCAGTCGAAGCAAAGAGCGCGGACATTTCTAAATCCTGTTTGCGCAGCATAACCTAGGAAAATCCTTTGACAGTTTACTATTCCCTATTCCCTATTCCCTATTCCCTAGCGCGTAGCGCTATAAAACAAATAAATTATGCGTTTTCCATTAAATAGATTTTTGCCTTCTTCTTCTTTCTTCCTTCTTTCTTCCTTCTTCCTTCTTCCTTCTTCCTTCTTCTTTAGTAGTGGAATATCTAATTTATCTAGTTCTAGCCAAAGTATGGCTACTATACAAGCCCAAGGTTTTCTAGATAACCGTCCCGACTTTTTTGATAAAGGACGACTCCAAATGGAGCAAGAAATAAAACAACTAGAACAACAAAATCCCCAACCTATATTAACAATTGAATCAGGACAAATACAGTGGCAAAATATTATTTTTAAAGAAGGTGGCTTCTCAATCTGGATGCCTGCTGGAACTATGACTGAAGAAACAGAAATTATTGAAACTGAGAAGGGGAAAATTAAATTTAAAGTATTTGCAACTCATCCAACATCAGCAAGATTTGTAGTTGCTTATTCTGATATTTTAACCAGTCAACAATTAGCCAATAAACAAAATATATTGCCCAACTTTCAAAAGAAAATTGTTGATGTAACAGGTTTTGAATTAAGTAGCGATCGCTCCTACAATTTAGGAGATATTCCAGGTAGAGAATTTGTGTTAAAAAATGACGNAATTTAAAGTATTTGCAACTCATCCAACATCAGCAAGATTTGTAGTTGCTTATTCTGATATTTTAACCAGTCAACAATTAGCCAATAAACAAAATATATTGCCCAACTTTCAAAAGAAAATTGTTGATGTAACAGGTTTTGAATTAAGTAGCGATCGCTCCTACAATTTAGGAGATATTCCAGGTAGAGAATTTGTGTTAAAAAATGACGCTGAAACTATTACATTCAGAATTTATTTAGTAGAGCAACGCTTGCATCTTATCGGTGCGAGTGAAACAGCAAAAGATAATCAAATAGCTGGAGCAGTAGTAACTTTTTTAGATTCATTTAAGCCAAATTAGAATTATTATCATTTTTTCTTCGAGCCAATACTTTTTCAAACTTTCCATTGTTCTCTTTTCTCTCAAACATTTAATTTTCTGTTCTCAAATCAATTTTTAGCAATTAAAAATTACCTCGTCTGCAAAAGTAAAAAGTAGTAGATTTGCAATAATTGTAGCAGTAGTCAAAAGTAGGGTGCGTTAGGCGCTTTTTCCTCAGAGAATTTGTCCCTGAAAAATCTAATTGCGCCGTAACGCACCATTTTCATGTAAGTAAAAAAAATATACCTTTTGCGGTACATGACGCTTTTCTAACACACCCTACTGGCGTGTCAAGCTTAAAATGGTGGAATAGATTTTTGATGTCAAGCTTTGAAAAATTAGCATCGTACCATTTTCCTAAACTAACATTTAAGGCTTGACATGGCACTACTAGACTAACAATTACTTGAAAATTTAAAAATTACATATTTTTTCGGATGAGTTTTTCCTTGACCTANTACTGGCGTGTCAAGCTTAAAATGGTGGAATAGATTTTTGATGTCAAGCTTTGAAAAATTAGCATCGTACCATTTTCCTAAACTAACATTTAAGGCTTGACATGGCACTACTAGACTAACAATTACTTGAAAATTTAAAAATTACATATTCTGCGAAAGAAGAGGATTAATTAAAAGAAGAGACTGTAAACTTTAATGATTAATTATTAATTATTTAGTCAGTGCTATATAATTTTCCGAGAAAAATCTAATTAAATTTGATGATTCCAGTAGAACAATTATTTATAGGTGCAGGGGTGCTTTTGCTAGCTGGTATTATTGCGAGTAAAGCAGCTAATAAGTTAGGAGTACCAGCTCTACTATTATTCCTTTTAGTCGGAATGCTAGCAGGTTCAGAAGGCATTGGTGGTATTGAATTTGATAATCCAATGCAGGCAAAATTGATTGGAGATTTAGCACTAACTTTGATATTATTTGCTGGGGGACTGGATACACAATGGACTCAAATTAGACCTGTTCTCTGGAAAGGTCTAACACTTTCAACTGTTGGCGTAGGAATTACTGCCTTACTTTTAGGTTCATTCGCTTGGTTTATGCTTGGGTCTTTTTCTGATTTCAACATTGGACCTGAAGGTATTACTTGGTCAGAGGGACTATTATTAGGGGCAATTATCTCCTCAACTGATGCTGCTGCAGTTTTTTCTGTACTCAGAACTAGCAAGTTAGGACTGAAGGGAGACCTACAACCACTACTAGAACTAGAATCAGGAAGTAATGACCCAATGGCAGTTTTGTTAACTGTCCAAATAGTCGAAATTTTATCCACTGGGGATACTTCCATCATTAAATTATTGCTTTCACTATTCTTGCAAATAGGAGTAGGTGGAGCATTTGGTTATGGTATGGGGCGTGCCATAGTATGGGTGGTAAATCATTTGCGCTTGAGTTCCCAAGGTCTCTACCCAGTTGCCACTCTCGCAATGGCAATGCTGACATACGGGATTACAGATTTATTTGGTGGTAATGGTTTCTTAGCAGTTTATATTGCTGGAGTCGTGATGGGAAATTTCCGCTTTATGTACTCAGAAACTATTCGTAGTTTTCACGATGGTTTATCTTGGTTAATGCAAATCGTGATCTTTCTAACTTTAGGATTATTAGTATTTCCTTCCCGTCTCTTACCTGTAGCTGGTGTTGCTATAGTAATTGCCATATTTCTCATATTTATTGCTCGTCCTGTTAGTGTATTTATTTGTTTGGTTTTGAGTCGGTATTCTTTACGAGAAAAATTATTTATTTCGTGGGTAGGGTTGCGGGGTTCTGTGCCAATTATTCTGGCAACATTTCCAGTAACTGCTGGTATTTCAGGTGGACGTAGTATTTTTAATGTTGTATTTTTTATCGTGCTAACTTCAGTTCTAGTTCAAGGTCTGACTTTAGCTCCTGTTGCTCGATGGTTAGGTTTAGCAGAATCAAATTAGACCTTTCCGGAAAAGAGGGAGTAGGGAGTAGGGAGTAGTGGACTGTTTCAACTAAAATAGTGCATTAGGGAGTAGGGGAGTAAGGGAGTAGGGGAGAAAGATTTTTGTTGGGTTTTTCCGTTGGAAATGCTTCGCAAACGTCCCATGCTGCGCAATGCTAACGCAAACAACCNGGGAGTAGGGGAGAAAGATTTTTGTTGGGTTTTTCCGTTGGAAATGCTTCGCAAACGTCCCATGCTGCGCAATGCTAACGCAAACAACCCAACCTACATCTATTGCACCATTTAAGGTGTGTCAGTCTAGTAGGGGGAAATAATTGATGATTTATACGCGATAATTGATTTTATTTTCGATTATCACCAGAGGTTTATTAGACCTCTCCAGAAGATAAGCTAGAGTTGTAAAATTCAGTGCTTTATTCATAAAAATACATTCCCTGTTCCCTGTTCCCTCTTCCGTCTATTAATAATTTCAACTGATTTATCTCACTAATATTGACAAGAAAAATGAAACAAATCTTCCAGTGTATTTTTCTCACAATTGCTATAACATTACTTTGGTCTTGTACTTCTACTCAGATTATCCAACAACCACTAAGTCAATCAAGTCAGGATAATAATACTGCCATTGCTGTTAATTCTCCATCTGCCCAAGAAACAGAAATTATCCTGACTGAAAACTTAGAAATAGCTACAGGACAGACTATTTATGTTCCGATATATTCTCATGTATATTACGCTAATCAACAACGAATTTATAATCTATCAGCAACTCTAAGTATTCGGAATACTGACCTGACAAATTCGATAATTATTACTGCGGTAAAATATTATGATACAGATGGAAAATTAGTTAAACAATATGTGCAAAATCCATTAAAATTAGGTCCTTTAGTTTCACGGGATTTTTATTTAGAACAAAAAGACACAACTGGAGGTTCCGGAGCAAACTTTTTAGTAGAATGGGTAGCAGAAAAACAAGTAAATGAACCAATAGTTGAAGCCGTAATGGTTGGTGTTTCAGGCAGCCAAGCTGTGGCATTTTCTAGTTCAGGTAAAGTGATTCAAAACAAGATAAAATAAGTGATAAATAGTTCAGTAGTTCAGTAGGGTGTGTTNGGAGCAAACTTTTTAGTAGAATGGGTAGCAGAAAAACAAGTAAATGAACCAATAGTTGAAGCCGTAATGGTTGGTGTTTCAGGCAGCCAAGCTGTGGCATTTTCTAGTTCAGGTAAAGTGATTCAAAACAAGATAAAATAAGTGATAAATAGTTCAGTAGTTCAGTAGGGTGTGTTTTGCTGCGCAACATGAAAGGCGCTTTTTACTCAGAGAATTTGCCCTTCAAAAATCGGCGTTGCGCCGTAACGCACCATTTTCATGTAAGTTAAAACAAAAAAATATAACTTTTACGGTGCGTTACGCTTCTCTAACGCACCCTACTAGACTGGAGGTTCAGGAGCAAACTTTTTAGTAGAATGGGTAGCAGAAAAACAAGTAAATGAACCAATAGTTGAAGCCGTAATGGTTGGTGTTTCAGGCAGCCAAGCTGTGGCATTTTCTAGTTCAGGTAAAGTGATTCAAAACAAGATAAAATAAGTGATAAATAGTTCAGTAGTTCAGTAGGGTGTGTTNGGAGCAAACTTTTTAGTAGAATGGGTAGCAGAAAAACAAGTAAATGAACCAATAGTTGAAGCCGTAATGGTTGGTGTTTCAGGCAGCCAAGCTGTGGCATTTTCTAGTTCAGGTAAAGTGATTCAAAACAAGATAAAATAAGTGATAAATAGTTCAGTAGTTCAGTAGGGTGTGTTAGGCGCTTTTTACTCAGAGAATTTGCCCTTCAAAAATCGGCGTTGCGCCGTAACGCACCATTTTCATGTAAGTTAAAAGAAAAAAATATAACTTTTACGGTGCGTTACGCTTCTCTAACGCACCCTACTAGAGTAAAGAAAGTATAGTCGATCCAGAACTAGATGTTTATCTGAGTATTGCTGGTTTAAAACAAGAACAACAAGACGAATGTTGATATAAAATTATAAAGACAAACTTAAGAATTAAGAATAACTCGCTCTGATAGGATATTGGTTAATGTTGTGGATTCAAATTTGGCAATCTGGAAGAAACATTATGAATNCACCCTACTAGAGTAAAGAAAGTATAGTCGATCCAGAACTAGATGTTTATCTGAGTATTGCTGGTTTAAAACAAGAACAACAAGACGAATGTTGATATAAAATTATAAAGACAAACTTAAGAATTAAGAATAACTCGCTCTGATAGGATATTGGTTAATGTTGTGGATTCAAATTTGGCAATCTGGAAGAAACATTATGAATCAGAAAATAGACAATCTTCGTACTAATCTCCAGACAAAATTGGATGAGATAGCTAGTCAAGTTGAAAAAGTTAAGGGCAGTTTAAAGGTAGCTTCCAAAGAAGCTGAGGAAACCATCAAGTCCAAAATGAATGACACAAAAGCCAAATTAGAAAGTAAAAAGCAAGAAATTGCTGATTCTAAGGCTAAGTTGGAAGAACGCATTCAAACAAAGAAATCAGAGGTAGCATCTCAAATTGCCGACTGGAAAGCCAAGCGAGAACAAGACAAGCTAGTAGCTCGTGCTAACCGTGCTGAAGAGTATGCTGCTGCGGCCATTATGGTTGCATTGGCCGCTATTGACGAAGCAGAAGTAGCAACTTTAGAAGCGGTAGCAGCACGCATGGATGCTGATGAAGTAGTAGGTAATTGACATACTTCCGACGCTTAACTTTTTAGGAGGTTAACAACGGCAACACCGCCGTGGTTGCCTGAAATTATCCATCGGGGCTAACTACTGAAGTCAAAGAATTGCACATTCTTTGTCATATAATCTAAATGGATGTTTGATTTATTCGATAGGAGATATTAAATGGCAACTCTAACAGTATTAAAATTCCCAACTGCTGACGGTGCTGAGAAAATGATTAGTATTTTGGATGACTTACAAAAACAGGAACTAATCAAAATTCAAGATGCAGCAATTGTGAGTTGGAAAGAAGGAAAGAAAAAACCCAAAACTAATCAACTATATGACCTGAAAAAACTAGGTGCTTTGGATGGTGCTTTCTGGGGGATGCTCTTTGGCATCATTTTCTTTGTGCCAATTTTTGGAATGGCTATTGGCGCTGCAATGGGAGCCTTGAGTGGTTCCTTTAAAGATATTGGCATTAATGATGATTTCATTGAAAAAATCCGCACTCAAGTAACTGAGGGGACTTCTGCATTATTTTTGTTAAGCACAGATGCAGTTAAAGATCGGGTAGAAGAGGCAATTAAAGATATCAAGTTTGAAATTCTGGCAACTAACCTGCCAAAAGAGGAAGAAGAAAAATTGCGTGAAATGTTTGTTCACTAACTTGCATAAATCTGGAATTATATCATGTCCGGTAGCATCAGTATTGTATGGATAAAGTAAGGAAGAAGGAAGAAGGAAGAAGAAAGAAGNTCTGGCAACTAACCTGCCAAAAGAGGAAGAAGAAAAATTGCGTGAAATGTTTGTTCACTAACTTGCATAAATCTGGAATTATATCATGTCCGGTAGCATCAGTATTGTATGGATAAAGTAAGGAAGAAGGAAGAAGGAAGAAGAAAGAAGTAGTAAGAGAAGGAAAAATCTTGGATAAGGTAGATATTTCCCCAACTTTTACACAAACGATACCAACGGACATGATATTACCAAGATTTTAAACTCAATTTACTTCTAATACTAACAGTAGGGGTTTGGTTACCCAACCCCTACAAAATAGATAGTATATGGTAGGTAAAATAGCGTTCAGCGGTCAGCTTAGTTATTAAACCGCTGTTTGTGTAGCATTCCGCAGGAAATGTTTACGCTCTTATAATAAATATAGTATATTAATCAGGACTTACGCAGAACTACCATATCTAGTAGGGGCGAACGGCCGTTCGCCCCTACAACTGGTGTATAATTGACTATTGTGCGTAAGTCCTGTGAATTATAGGACAAAAAAATTATGGCAAATACTATTGCTTTACTTGCTTATGACAGTAAAAAAGACAACTTAGTTGAATTTGTCAGGAAACATAAAATTGTACTATCTCGCTATCAATTAGTAGCGACAGAAAACACTGCCCAATATATTTTACAAGAAACAGGCATAGAAATAAATTCTGTCTTAGCAGGTCCCTTGGGAGGAGATGCTCAAATAGCTGTAGAAGTAACTACGGGTAATGTAGTTGCTGTTATTTGTTTGGTAGACTACTTATTCTCTCAATCTTATGAACCCGATATCCAATTATTATTACGTTTGTGTCAGGTACATAATGTTCCTATTGCAATCAATATTGCCACTGCCGAAACTATTATTAACAGTTTCATTCAAACCACTGTTGCTCACCTGATATTTAATCCGATATCTGGTCAAGGTAATGCTCAACAAGAATTATCATTAATTAAATCACTTCTTGAACCTTATCTACATTTATATATACATCAAACAACTCCAGAGAAAACAGCAGCAGAATTAACAGAATTAGCGATCGCTAAACAAGCAGATATAATTATTGCTTCTGGAGGAGATGGTACAGTTTCTGCTGTTGCTGGAACTTTAGTCAATACAAATATTCCTCTGGGTATAATTCCCAGGGGAACAGCTAACGCCTTTTGTATGGCATTAGGTATTCCTAGTATTACACCCATCAGAAGTGCTTGCGATGTTATCTTGGCAGGCAAAACTCGCGTTATAGATGTTGGTCGTTGCAATGAACGTACCATGATTTTATTAGCAGGGGTGGGATATGAAGCAGAAACTATAGAAAGAGCAGACCGGGAAACCAAAAACCGTTGGGGAGTGCTTGCATATATGATGGCAGGTTGGGATCAACTAAAAGAACAACAACTTTTTGATATTGAAATAGAAATTGACGACGTTACCAAAACTTTTCAAGCAGGAGCTATTACTATTGCTAATGCAGCTCCACCCACATCATTTTTAGCTCAAGGTTTGGGAGAAGTAGTTATGAATGATGGTTTACTGGAAGTAATGATAATTACCTCCAATAGTAGACTGCAAGCAGTTAATGCTGGAGTTAGAATGTTCGGGTCAGCAATATTTAAAACTCCTGCTCAACATGAAGATACTATTGGTTTGCGAACAAAACGGGTAAAAGTCAGTACAGAACCACCACAAAAAGTTGTACTTGATGGTGAAATTATTGGCACTACTCCTATTGAGGTAGAGTGTATTCCGAGTGGGTTAATTGTGCTTGCTCCACCAACTAATGAAACTGAAGAAAAATCTGCCTGGGGTTTTCTCTCTTTCGGAAAAAGAATGAAAAATCAGGGGTTGGAAAATGATGATTTGAAGGATTAGTGTAGTAGGCCGTCTGGACTAAAATTGTGGGTAAAAAACCTAAAATATTCTACAAAATTGGAAATGTGGAAATCCTGTTTCTTGTGCAGCAGGTAAAGCAGTTTTAGAGACAATTGAAAGGGAAAATTTACAACAAAATTGTTCTCTAGTTGGAGATTATTTACTCAAAGGTCTGAATAATTTACAAGACAAATATGAATGTATTGGGGATGTTCGTGGTTATGGATTAATGGTCGGTATTGACTTAGTTAAAAATCGGGAAAAAAAGAACCAAATTCTGAACTTACATCTCAAGTTCACGAAGTATCAAAAGATTTAGGATTAATTATTGGTAAAGGTGGTTTATATCGTAATATTTTACGGATTAAACCACCACTTTGCATTACAAAAACAGATGTAGATTTTATTGTTAAAGTTTTGGATTTTGCTTTGAATTATTGTCAGTAATAATTAATCTAAATCCATTAATTATCAATTATCCATTATCAATTATCCATTATCCATTATCCATTAATTAAAGTAGACCCTCATTATCAACCAGATATTTTGCCAACTTATTAATACATTTACGAATTTGAGGGTCTCGTCCGCCACGACTATCTATTACAGTCATTACATAAACTTCACCATCAATACTCAACCCCAAAGTAGTACCCAGAGCGCGAGAATTTTCTCCAGTTTTTTCACCCAACCATTTAACTTCTGGTAATTTTTCTAAACCAGCATATCCCAATAACCTATCCTTCTGATTAGCCAATGCCTCTATCAATACATCAGAATTGGGATACTCGCTATT
>NZ_LGSU01001407.1 GCF_002260545.1 Hydrocoleum sp. CS-953
CCTTTGATTTAACCAGAGAGTGTCAAAAATTGCCAAGACCTGGTACATTAACCGAATATCAGTAAGCAAGATTCAAAGTAAATTTATGAAAGTCCTAGTAATTGGTGGCGATGGCTACTGCGGTTGGGCAACCGCTCTTTATCTTTCTAGTAAGGGTTATGAAGTAGGGATCCTAGATAGTATGGTTCGGCGACACTGGGATATGGAAATTCAAGTGGAAACCCTCACACCTATTGCCCCTATCCAAAAACGTATCCAACGTTGGAAAGACCTAACAGGCAAAAAAATTGACCTATATATAGGAGACATCACCAACTACGACTTCCTTAGTAAAACACTACGTCAGTTTGAACCAGAATCTATAGTCCACTTTGGTGAACAGCGTGCTGCTCCATTTTCTATGATTGACCGGGAACACGCTGTTATGACCCAGGTTAATAATGTTGTTGGTACTCTAAATATTCTCTATGCGATGAAAGAGGATTTTCCAGATGCCCACTTGGTTAAATTGGGAACTATGGGAGAATATGGTACTCCTAATATAGATATTGAAGAAGGTTACATTACTATTGAACATAATGGACGTAAGGATACTTTACCTTATCCGAAACAACCAGGGTCTTTCTATCATTTAAGTAAGGTTCACGATAGCCACAATATTCACTTTGCCTGCAAAATCTGGGGCCTCCGTGCTACAGACCTCAATCAAGGTGTGGTATATGGTGTTGCTCTAACTGGTCTTTTAGATGATGAAATTATCAAAGACGAACTTTTGATTAACCGTCTGGACTATGATGGAGTTTTTGGTACAGCACTCAATAGATTTTGTATTCAAGCTGCAATTGGCCACCCACTAACTGTTTATGGTTCAGGTGGACAAACTCGGGCTTTCTTAGATATTAGAGATACTGTCCGTTGCATGGAACTAGCGATCGCTAACCCCGCAGAAGCAGGTAAATTCAGAGTTNCTTTTAGATGATGAAATTATCAAAGACGAACTTTTGATTAACCGTCTGGACTATGATGGAGTTTTTGGTACAGCACTCAATAGATTTTGTATTCAAGCTGCAATTGGCCACCCACTAACTGTTTATGGTTCAGGTGGACAAACTCGGGCTTTCTTAGATATTAGAGATACTGTCCGTTGCATGGAACTAGCGATCGCTAACCCCGCAGAAGCAGGTAAATTCAGAGTTTTTAACCAATTTACGGAAATGTTTAGTGTGGCTGACTTGGCAAAAATGGTACAGAAAGCGGGTAAAACTATGGATTTAGATGTCAAGATTAGCAACTTGGATAATCCTAGAGTAGAATTGGAGCAGCATTATTTCAATGCTAAAAATACGAATCTACTAGACCTTGGTTTAAAACCTCATTATTTATCTGATTCTCTATTAGACTCTTTGCTCAATTTTGCGATTAAGTATCAAGAAAGAGTGGATAAAAATCAGATTTTACCTAAAGTATCTTGGCATAGAGAAAAAACTCAACAATCAGATTCTGCACAAAATACAATAGTATCCAAAACTAAGGAAACCAATAAAGAATTAGATTCTGTACAAGTACAGTAACATCTAAAACTGAATAAAAAATATATCTTTTTTAAGAAATTTATATTCAGTATATGTAGTAATTTTACNATCAAGAAAGAGTGGATAAAAATCAGATTTTACCTAAAGTATCTTGGCATAGAGAAAAAACTCAACAATCAGATTCTGCACAAAATACAATAGTATCCAAAACTAAGGAAACCAATAAAGAATTAGATTCTGTACAAGTACAGTAACATCTAAAACTGAATAAAAAATATATCTTTTTTAAGAAATTTATATTCAGTATATGTAGTAATTTTACTTGTGGTTGGAATTTGATATAATCAATTTTATAATAGTTTAAACCTGAGTTTTATCTACATATTAAAGGTAAGCATTCAGCTATTACGGGTCAGCTCTTCCTAGGGAATGCTGCGCAAACAGCTTTTGATAGACCTTGCTTTTAATGGCAAGGTTTTAAAAATGAAGCAAGTATTCATTTAACTTCTACCATTTGGAAATCTCCCAATTACTTTTCCCTTCTTTAAAAGTAATATAGCTGACTGCTGAATGCTTACTCTTAAAGCAAGAGGTAAGAGATTTATTTATTACCTTTTCTAATGCAGAAACTAAGATATAAAATTACCTTAAGATTAAGACTTAGTTATATGCAGTTAGTCACCGAAAACTACTTAACTCAAGTTAGTAATTGGCCAGAAAAAGGTAAACATATATTAGCGCAATTTGATGAAAATTCTATAGTTGTCTATCAAGCATATAAACCAAAAATAGGTCGTTTTGCAGCCTTAAAAGGTTATTTTGGTGGTGAATTTAGCCTGAGTAGAATGAGTTGGATTAAACCTAACTTTTTGTGGATCATATATCGTTCTGGATGGGGAACAAAAACAGGGCAAGAAATCATTCTCGCTGTAACTATCAAACGTACAGCATTTGATGAAATTTTAGCTAATGCGGTAGATTCAAAATTTATTCCAACTATTTATAATTCTCAAGAAGAATGGAAAGAAACTTTAAAGCGATCGCCTGTTAGACTACAATGGGACCCAGACCATAACCCCATGGGTGGTAGATTGGAACGACGAGCAATTCAATTAGGACTGCGTGGTGAAACCCTAAAGAATTATAGCCGAGATTGGATTATCAAAATAGAAGATATTACAGAATTTGTACGACAGCAGCGCAGTAATAGAGAATCAAGTAAATGGATTAACTTAATTACACCAAGAGAAGATGTTTATCCAGTAGATAATTCTGAGATAATATACAAACTAGGATTATCAATATTGTAGATAAATCAAGTAGGTTATAAGTATAGCAAGTCAGAAAGAAAGACGTTAGATTATTTCAGGCACAAAAAGTCTTAAGTTACTTATATAACTGAGTTTTGAGCTAATTTATAAATTGAGATACGCAACACAAAAAATTTATCACATTCTACTTAAATTTATTACTATATAAATCAATATTCTTGCTAATATTTTTTCAGCTAATAAATTTATATTTATTAATTTATGAAGATAGCCCTTTTTACCGAAACCTTTCTACCAAAAATAGATGGTATAGTTACCCGCCTATGCCACACTGTTGAACATCTACAACGTGCTGGCGACCAAGTGCTAATATTTTCTCCAGCAGGAGGTCTTACAGAATATAAAGGATCAAAAATTTGTGGCATTGATGGTTTTCCCTTACCCCTATACCCAGAATTAAAATTAGCAATACCAACTCCTACCATTGGAGAAGAGCTAGAAAAATTTCAGCCAGATATAATTCACGTCGCCAACCCTGCTGTCTTAGGTTTAGGAGGGTTATTCTATGCGAAAAAACTGAACATTCCACTCGTGGCATCTTATCATACTCACCTGCCTCAATACCTACATCACTATGGTTTAGGAATGCTCGAAGGCTTACTTTGGGAATTACTTAAATCAGGCCATAACCAAGCAGACCTAAATCTTTGTACCTCTACAGCAATGGTAGAAGAACTAAGGAACCACGGCATTGAACGAGTGGACTTATGGCAGCGGGGAGTAGATACAGAATTATTTCAACCCCACCATGCAAGTCGGGAAATGCGCGATCGCCTCAGTCAAGGAAACCCCGATAGTACAATATTGCTATATGTTGGCCGTTTAGGTGCAGAAAAAGAAATTGAGCGTATTAAACCCATCCTGGAAGCCATCCCTAATGCTTACCTAGCCCTGGTAGGTGATGGCCCTAACAGACAAACCCTAGAAGAACATTTTGCCAATACTCCTACTCACTTTGTGGGATATTTGCGTGGTCAAGAATTGGCCTCTGCTTATGCTTCTGCGGATGCTTTTATATTTCCTTCTCGTACCGAAACTTTAGGACTGGTACTTTTAGAAGCAATGGCCGCCGGTACCCCAGTAGTAGCTGCCAATTCAGGAGGCATTCCTGATATTGTTACAGATGGAATAAATGGTTATCTATTCGATCCGGGTGATGAAAAAGGAGCCATTACAGCAACTCAAAACCTTTTAGCCCGCTCAGAAGAACGAGAAAGTCTACGAAAAAATGCTAGAGCTGAAGCCGAACGTTGGGGATGGTCAGCAGCGACTCAACAATTAAGAAACTATTATAAAAAAATTATCTCATCCTATTCCATGTTGTCAGCAGCTTAAAAATATAAAAAAAAAGGTTTTAAACCTTTTTTTTTGCTAAACTAACCATGCTACTGGACTGACACAGCTAAAACTGTGCAATAGATTTTAACTGGAAAATTCTTACTTTTGACTTTTGACTTTTGACTTTTGAATTCAATCTAATGCACTATTTAAGGTGTGTCAGTGTACTACTTTAGGTTGAAAAATTTAAGCAAAGCAAAATAAACTTAAGTTGGAGCCATTTAACTTTAACAAAAAGAAGTCGAAATGACATTCTCTAATGCTGCAGGCAGTATACTCGCAACATTGACTCAAGTTAATAGTATGGGTCTACTGGCAAGTCGTGTCAAGGATTTGCCAGTAGGAGAGTTTGTTTGTCTGCTGGACTTTATTACTGCAGAGTTTCATCAATATCTCCGGGCTATAGACTTAATTAATAATGAAGGTGTTGAAACTCTACTAGAACAACTATTAGATGCCTTTACTGTAAAAATTGGTCAAGTCCTGAAAGCAGATCAAACAAGTANCTGCTGGACTTTATTACTGCAGAGTTTCATCAATATCTCCGGGCTATAGACTTAATTAATAATGAAGGTGTTGAAACTCTACTAGAACAACTATTAGATGCCTTTACTGTAAAAATTGGTCAAGTCCTGAAAGCAGATCAAACAAGTATTTTCTTGGTTAACCAAGAAAAAAAACAACTTTGGTACAAAACAATAGTTGAAAACACAGGTATATCTCAAGAGTGCAACTTACCAATTAATGTAGGTATTTTAGGTCATGTAGCTACTACAGGAGAAGCACTAAACATTGCCGATGCTAAGAGTCACCCACTATTTAATGAAGAGGTAGACCAACCTCCAGGTTATGATACCCGTACTATTCTTTGTATGCCAATTTTTAGTACCACTAACTCTCACCAACCAGTAGCAGTGGTACGACTACTGAATAAAGCAGATGATGTCCACTTCAATGAAGAAGATGAGCAACTATTCCGCTCTTTTGCTGATTCAATGGGGATTATTCTCGAAAGTTGTCAATCTTTTTATGTTGCAGCTCGGAATCAACGAGGAGTATCGGCACTACTTAAGGCTACCACAACTTTAGGTCAAAGTCTAGACTTGGAAACAACTTTAAGAGCTGTAATGGACCAAGCCCGTAATCTAATGCAAGCAGACCGTAGCACATTGTTTTTACTTAGTAAAGAGACAAATGAACTTTGGACTAAGGTAGCAACAGCGGATAGAAAAGAAATGGTGGAAATTAGAATTCCAGCAAATCGTGGTATAGCTGGTTATGTTGCTTCTACGGGACAAACTCTGAATATTCCTGATGCTTATATAGATCCTCGTTTTGACCCTAGTACAGACCAAAAAACAGGTTATAAAACAAGAAATATTCTGTGTATGCCTGTGTACAATGCTAAAGGTGAATTAATTGGGGTAACTCAATTAATTAATAAAAATCAAGGTAGTTTTACTGCTTCAGATGAACAATTTTTATTAGCTTTTAATGCTCAAGCAGGTATTGCTCTCCAAAATTCTCAATTGTTTGAAAATGTTTTAGTAGAAAAACAATATCAGAAAGATATTCTACAAAGTTTGTCTGATGTTGTAATTTCTACAGATATGCAAGGCAAAATTGTGACTATTAATGAAGCAGCTTTAGAGATGTTGGGTTGCCCTATTAGACATGAAGTTAAAGGTAAAACAAGTGGGCAAATTTGGGAGGAAAAACTGGTTGGTAAATATCTATGGGAAGTTATACCAATTGAAAACCTAAAGTTCCGGGTAGAAGACAGTCTAAATAATGGTACTAGACAATATGTTCCAGAACAAAATTTACGAGTAGGTTCATTTATTAACAAAGAGCAGGAAGAGGAAGAAGAACTAATCCACATCTTAGCAGTTCCAGACCTAAAAAATCCCAATATTTATTTTCCTTGGGGAGAAAACATATCAACAAATATCCAGGAAAATCAGATTCAAAATAATCACAAAAATCACAAAAATATTAGTAAATCAATAGATATATCAGAAATAGATCAAGTCTTTGAACGGAGTGTGAATTTAACAGTTAATCCATTGACAAATCCTGAAGGTGGCGTGCGTGGAGGGTTAGTAGTTTTAGAAGATATTAGTCAAGAAAAACGCATGAAAAATGCTATGTATCGCTACATGACACCAGGGGTAGCAGAACAAGTAATGGCATTAGGTGAAGATGCTTTACTTGAAGGAGAACGTAAAGAAGTAACTATTTTATTTTCTGATATTAGAGGTTATACAACTATTACAGAAAATCTAGAAGCGTCTGAAGTAGTTAAACTTTTGAATCAATATTTTGAGACAATGGTAGAGGCAGTATTTGACCATGAAGGAACTCTAGATAAATTTATTGGGGATGCTTTAATGGCAGTTTTTGGCGCACCATTAGCTTTAGAAAATCATGCTTTGATGGCTGTAAAAACTGCTTTAGATATGCGTCATCGTCTCCGGGAATTTAATTTATCTCGTCCTGATGAAACACAATTTAAAATAGGTATTGGTATTAGTTCAGGAGAAGTAGTTTCTGGTAATATTGGTTCCCAAAAAAGAATGGATTATACAGTAATTGGTGATGGTGTAAATTTGAGTTCCCGTCTAGAATCAATTACTAAACAATATGGTTGTGATATTATTTTGAGTGAGTTTACTTATGAACTTTGTAGAGATCAAATTTTGGTCAGAGAGTTAGATAAAGTTAAAGTTAAAGGTAAACAAAAAGCTGTGAGTATATATGAATTAATTGGTGCAATTTCTCAACCTATTGACCTGGAAACAGAAGAGTTTTTAGAACTTTATATTAAAGCTAGACAAGCTTATACAGAAAAGAAATTTGCCGAGGCAATTAATTATTTTGAGACAGCACAAAAAATCAGACCAGAAGATGAAGCAGTTGCTATACATATTGAGCGATCGCTTGACTATATAAAAACTCCACCACCAAATGATTGGGATGGTAGTTATACTATGACAACTAAATAATTGATAATTGATAATGGATAATTGATAATGAAAACTATCTCTAATTATCAATGTTTTTCCAACTTTTCCCTGTTCCCTGCTATAACTAATAACTGGGCTTTGCATAAATGGGGGATGATTTTAATAGTTTTGTGGAATGGGCATCTTGCCCGTTCCTGATATTTTCGGACAGGCAGGAACAGGCAGGATGCCTGTCCCACCCCACTTAATATTCATCCCTTAATTCAGCAACGCCCAAAATTATTTGTATATTTACTACTGAGATATATTTTTTGTTCCTTATTACCTCAAATACTAAATATGAAACTAACAATATTGGCAATTATCATTATTTTCTCCCAAATTGGCTGGATAAACTCAGCAAAAGCAGCCAACCGAGCAGCTATCAGAAGACTATTAGAAACTAATGAATGTCCAGGATGTGACCTCAGTAGAGCCAACTTATCTAATGCTAACTTGATTGGAGCTGACCTAGCAGGAGCAAATCTCGAAGGAGCAAATTTGTCTGGAGCTAACCTAGCAGTGACTATTCTTGCTGATGCCAATCTTTCTAATGCTAACCTCCAGAAAGCAACAATGAATGATGCGGATCTTCGAGGTGCAGATTTAACAGATGCTTATTTAGGTCATGCTAATTTATCTAGAGCTTATCTGACAAAAGCAAATTTAGAAAATGCTAATCTATTTCAAGCAAATTTGATTGAATCTCTTGCTAGTGGAGCTAATTTATCTAATGCAAATTTACGTCAATCATATTGGTTTCGAGCTAACTTAGAAAATGCAGATTTGAGTGAATCTAATCTTTTCAATGCTAATCTGCATCAAGCAAATTTGAAAGATGCAGATTTTTCTAATGCTAACCTGACTAAAGCAAAATTAATGGAAACAAATATCGCTCTTGCTAATCTCAGTGGAGCAAATTTAGAAGGAGTTAACTTGCGTGGTACAAGCATAAGTCCGAGTGTATGTTTAATCACTAATTTTATAGAATGTGCTACGCCAAAAGTAATTCCTGAAGTGGAATAAAAATTCTATAACGTTAAAAAAAACCCAGGGTTAAAAAAATTGTAGGGGCGGGTTTAACAGGAAAGCTGAATCTAAGTGCAATTAGTGAGCAAAACCCGCCCCCTAAATATTGGGTTTGTTTATCATTAGGGCGGGTTTATCTAAATCTTGGAGTAAGGATGAAAATTCTAGGTAAAACCCGCCCCTACTAGAATTAATGAATCACATCGCCATGAATAAAAGCCAGTAGGGACGCTCCATGGAACGTCCCTACTAATTAATGTTAAAAAAAATGTGGGGGCGGGTTTAACTGAAAACCTTGAGGTAAAAGCCATATAGTTCTCACTGAACCGCTCTCTAAATATTTCGTTAGTTTACGATCGCATAGGTAGGAGATCGCTAACAAGTGTTTATAATAAGCTGCCAATTTTAGATGATTTTCAAAATTTACTAAAACTAGGATTATAGAATATTTTTTTCAAAAATAGTAGATCCTAAAGTCTAATTTAGAGTTAATGGTAAAATTCCTGATAACTATAAATCTAGATTGAGCTACATTAGGCAAGGATAATGCGATCGCCTATTTTTTCTTGACTTTTTATTCTCTCACTAATCTTCAGTATTATTAGTTAGAGATGGGCGATCGCTCACCCTATCACCAGATTTTTGCTTAGGAGCTTTTCTTGCGACGGCTAGCAACTAAACCTGTCGCAACTACACCAAGACCAAATAATGCAGTTGGTTCAGGAACACGAACATCTAGATCGACTTGTGCATTATATGTACCACCACCTATCGCCGCAGTGTCTGAAAATTGAAGTGTTTCAGCAATAACTGAGAAACCAGTCTCTTCTATACCGTCAACTTTTGCCAATATACCTTGACCTTCAGCCAGCATAAATTCTATAGAGTCCGGACCGTTGAACATACCCATAAACTCAGCACCAGCTCCCCAAGTAACGCTTACTCCATTATCATAGGCAAAAACTAGGTCGTTGGTGAGTGCGTATGTAAACTCGGAACCACTGGAGCTAACATATTCAAATTCTGCTACAGAAGCTGCTACATCTTGGACGGGGCTACCATCAAATTCAGGCAGAAAAAAGCCATTTTGCGTAGTAACAAAGTTAAGATTAAAAGGATTAAACTCGATATCAAAAGTATCCCCTACTCCTGGTGTTACTTCACTAAACCAATTATCAGCACCATTACTAAAGGCAAGGCTACCTGCAACAGCTTCAGCAGCGCCAGTACCAGCAAATAAAGCACCTACAGCGAAAGGAATAGCAGCGATGGAAGCAAAGATTTGGTTTTTCATTTTGAAGAATCCTAATGATAATTAGTTATGTAGATTTTTACTCAGTAATTATGAGGTTAATACTTAGTTTCTTTACCCGTTATTCTAGGTAGAAGCTTTAGTTCTTCTCCGTAGTTTTAGCGGTTTGTGAACTTCTCTTGCCCTCATGAATATAAACTAGCTAACCTTACTTAAGCATTGCAAGTCTTTTTCCAAGTCTTTACCGAATCTTTAAGAAAATCTGCTGGAATTTCACTCAATTCAATGGTGTTTCACCAGAGATATTTTTAGCATAAGCTGTAATTTTTTTTACATTCAACCAGGTATTTACTATTAAGCCCATTACTATCTCATAAGCCCATTACTATCTCACACCTACGCTATATGTATGGAAAATGAAGAAAAAAGGATTTATATAGATTTTCAAGCACAATTCTACCGATTGTACCGGAAAATCAAGTAATGTTACCCAGGGATTTATACTGAATGAAAGCAGACTTTTGTGGCTAAGATGAAGTTATGGCAAAGTATGTACAAACTCATTTACAAATAGTCGGTAATCTGGTATGGGCACAAAATCCACTCAGGTGTCACAATATATATATATAGAAATCCTTTTTGATTAACGAAGAGAAACTATCATGGCTAATACCAGTAATTTCCGTCAAGCAATGCGTGAAGCCCAAGGCCAATCCTTAGTTGGCCCCAATGTCATTGCCAATGCTTTACCTTTTGTAGGGGGGGGCCTAGTTCTTACAGCAGTAGGTACATTTGGTGGCCTAGGAGTCTTAACTTCTAACCCAGGTATATTTATGACTACATTCTGGATAGCCCTCATCGCAGAATTAGTCCTATTTTTTGTTGCCCGTGGAATTGCGGAAAAAGGCAATAACAATGTAGCCCTACCTTTATTAGCTACTTATAGCCTGCTATCCGGATATACTCTGAGTGGTTTAGTATTTGTAGCTTTAAGTACCCAAGGTGTAGGTATTGGGGGAGTAGGTTTTGCTGCCCTGGGTTGTGGTGTCACCTTTATTGCAGCTCGTCAAATAGGCTCAAATTTGTCTGAAGAAGATGGCATGGCCTTAACAAAAACTGTTAGCCTCGGCATAATGGCTCNAAGTACCCAAGGTGTAGGTATTGGGGGAGTAGGTTTTGCTGCCCTGGGTTGTGGTGTCACCTTTATTGCAGCTCGTCAAATAGGCTCAAATTTGTCTGAAGAAGATGGCATGGCCTTAACAAAAACTGTTAGCCTCGGCATAATGGCTCTATTAGTGGCAGTTGTCGGCCAAGTTATTTGTAGCTTTTTTGGTATTTATACAGCAGGTTGGTTAGAAATAGCTATTTCTGGCATTGGTGTATTTTTATTTGCTGGTGCTGCAGTAGTAGATTTTTACATTTTGCCCCGTACTTATAGGGACGATCAGTATATTCCCGCAGCTCTCTCAATGTATTTAACCTATATCAACCTATTTATCTTTATTCTGCGACTAATAATTGCGATTAGTGGTGGTGGTCGCGACTAGGTATTAATAGCAGTAAATAGTTGATGGGTAGGGGTTTGGTGACCAAACCCCTGCTTTTGGTATTTTCCTTCCCTGGTAGCACAGGCTTCCAGCCTGTAGGCACGATTTTATATGATGGGGTGACGGGGCGGGTTCATTTAATCAAATGTTGGTATGATTAATTTCAACTGGAACCCACCCCTACTAAATGTTGATACAGTTGATACAGAGGATTTCCGAAGAGCATGAGGTAGACTTCTCACAGGCAAGATGCCTGTGCTACAAACTAAGACTTTTTTGATTAGGAGGCGATCGCCATGGAAGTATTAGACATTAAACGAGAAATAGAAAATTTGTCCTCTCGCCTGGGAACAACCCAGGACTATCTTTGACATTCCCGCACTTAAAGCAAAAATCGAAGATTTAGAACAAATTGCTGCTCAACCAGAATTTTGGGATGACCAAACGACGGCACAAAATACTCTGCAAGAACTTAACGATCTGAAATCCCATCTTCAGCAATATCAACAATGGCAAAGTAATTTGGAAGATACTAGGGCGATCGTTGAGTTATTGGAATTAGAAACGGATGAATCTTTGCTGGAAGAAGCGAATGTGACAATTTCTAATCTCAACCGCGATTTAGACCAATGGGAGTTGCAGCAATTATTATCCGGTCTATATGACCAAAATGGAGCAGTTGTAACTATTAATGCTGGTGCAGGAGGTACAGATGCTCAAGATTGGGCAGAGATGTTACTGCGGATGTATACTCGCTGGGGAGAAGAGCATAAATATAAGGTGCAGTTAGCCGAAATTTCTGAGGGAGACGAAGCAGGTATTAAGTCTGCAACTTTAGAAATTATGGGTCGTTATGCTTATGGTTATTTAAAGGCGGAAAAAGGTACTCATCGCTTAGTTAGAATTTCACCTTTTAATGCTAATGGCAAACGACAAACCAGTTTTGCTGGTGTGGAAGTGATGCCTATATTAGACCATTCTGTAGAGTTGGATATTCCAGAGAAGGATTTGGAAATTACCACTTCTCGTTCTGGTGGTAAGGGCGGTCAAAACGTGAATAAAGTAGAAACAGCGGTGCGAGTAGTTCATGTTCCCACAGGTCTTGCTGTGCGTTGTACCCAAGAGCGGAGTCAGTTACAAAATAAGGAGAAAGCTTTGGCATTACTCAAAGCTAGGTTACTGATAATTGCTCAAGAGCAACGCGCTCAAGAAATTGGAGAAATCCGGGGTGATATGGTAGAAGCAGCTTGGGGAAATCAGATTCGTAACTATGTTTTCCATCCTTATCAA
>NZ_LGSU01001408.1 GCF_002260545.1 Hydrocoleum sp. CS-953
AACTTCCCTGGATGTTTTGACCATTCAATGATTGCCTGAAAATAACCACGCCAAGTGGCAACCAAGCATTTGATTATTTGTTTTGATACTTTAGTTGGTAATGCTCTATAGGCATCACTATCTTTGGTGGCGTGGTATAGTTTAGTTAAATCCAGACTTTTTGAGCACTTGAAAAAATGCTGACGACAATAATAGTTAGCTAAGTTGTACAAGTTTTTAGACTTCAAGGCTAACTCATCACACACTCGCCAAAAGTTATGTGTTCGGTTAATAATATGTCTGTCAACAAGTCGCATTCACTTTTTATTTTTCATATTTTAGTTGTTACTTGTTTAATATTACAAAACTTTTGTAAATTTTACAACTATTTTCTACGGTTTAAGTTTAACAGTTAATCACCCCACTCTGGCATAAGTCTCAGAATAGGAATTAAATATAGAGAAGCTAACGAAGCCACTGCCAACACAAGTAAAATTGCTGCAGCAGTCAAGATAATATTTGTAAAAGTGACAAAACCAGCGACTTTTTGAATTATGTTTATTTGGCTTCCTGGTGTAACTATTTCGTAGTTATTAGTTAATTGTATAATCTCTTCTAAGCTTAACTTTTCCCCAACAATAAGTTGAGATTTTTCCAAGTAATATTTTGTTTCTGTTATTGCCTGAGTTTCTGAAAGTACACCCCTTTTTTCTAGTTCCTCAATAGTAGTAATACTGTGTCGAATAGAAATTAATTCTTGAACTTTTTCTAGTGGGAGGTTATCAAGATTATTGATATTATTTTGGGCAAGACTCACACTAGGGGTGGAAAGCCAAAATATAATCGCTAAAAATAAACTAATCAGCCGACGCATCATAATATATAGTTTTGTAGAAAATGCTATACTTAGATGGTACTTCAATTATTACAGCACTTTCAAGGATAGTAAGGTACAGTAACAGTAATTATTAAATTGGTAAAATAATGTCTCATATATAATCCGGTTATATAATATATGTTTCTAACTATATTTAAACATTCAGTCTCCCCTACTCCCCTACTCAATCAAATGTAGAAAAGTTTCTGAGAAATGGTATAATTTATGGCCTGGTGTATGTTTGGTAATGGACAATTTACCAGGTCATAAAGTTCAGGTGTTGCAGAAATATAATTGAAGAAGCAAGAATAAAAGTGCTATATCTTGCGACCTATTCTCCTGAATTTAACCCAATTGAAAATTGTTGGTCAAAAATTAAAGAATTATTTGCGAGGGGTTGCGACTCGTACTAGAGATAATGCTCGAAATAGCATTACAGCAGTTTTAATTTGGGTAGACCACTGTAGGGACGTTGCATAACAAAAATGCTAACGTCCCTACAAGCTTTTGGTTGTGACGATGTGGTTTATAAATCTGACAACCGCTGTAATGGAAGCAATTGAGCAAGTGACTTTAACTGATATTATAAATTGGTTCACTCATTGCTGTTACTGTACCTCACCATCCTCATGCATTGCTGTAATTTTTATTTCAACAGGACTTACGCATGAACGCTATTGGTAGTGGCGTGACACAGCTAAAACTGTGCAATAGATGTAGGTTGGGTTGTTTGCGTTAGCATTGCGCAGTATGGAAAGTTTGCGGAGCATTTCCAACGGAAAAACCCAACAAGAATTTTGCTCCCCTACTCCCTTACTCCCCCACTCCCTAATGCACCATTTTAGGTGTGTCGGTCCAGTAGTGGACCGTTTCAACTAAAATAGTGCATTAGATTTGTCATTGCGAACGACAGTGAAGCAATCTCCAGACACTTTTCTATTGCAACATTTAAGATGAAACAATCCAGTAGGGTGTGTTAGCGCACTTCGTAACGCACCAAGCCTCTATATATAGTGCCTTTGCGTAAGTCCTGTTCAACTTGAGACTTCAAATGTTTCAGGGTTTACACCATTGTTTGCAGTTAAGGCTTCAGTATCTAACTCATTGCTCAAAACCGATGTTTCATCTTCGTTTACTTTGGCGAGTTCTTCTTCCAACACCTGAATTGCTCCTTGAATGCGGAGTAGGGTGTTTTGAACATTGGTCCGCTTGTCATCAAGTTCTGTCAATACTTTTTGACCGGATTCAAATTCGGCTTTAAGTTCTTGAAGGCGTTGTTGTAGTCGTTGTTTCATTTGCTTGCTTTCGATCTTTTAATTGTGTCTCTAAGAAATTTTGTGTGGATTATTCTCATTCCCATGCAGATAGTTTATCCAAGTAGAACCATCATAAGCGACGTATCCTTGCCATACAAGTGCTTTCCAATCAGGGTGATCAGTTATTGCCATCAGCGTTGTTCCTGGTGGTTCGCCAGCTAAGTTTGTTCGGAAATAAATTGTCACAGGATGATCTGTAGAACCCCAATCTCCCCGATTATTGCATCCGATTATATCCAGTTTTGTTTTAAATGTACCGTTCACATGAAGCTTTGCTGTCGGCGAGTTTGTGCCGATGCCCACATTGCCGTTGTCGAGCAGAACCATCTTGTAGTCATTGTCAACGCCAAAGCCGATGAATCCACCACCAGATTGCTTGTTGATCAGCGTGTACTTGCCATCGCTGTTTTGTATCAGCCCGTAGCCTGTTCTGCTGATGGCATCCTTGTGGCCAAACCCAGCCCAGGCTTCACCATGACCCACGTCGCCGACGAAGACGTTATTGACGATGGCGTTACCGCCAGCAACTTCAAGTTTTTGCCCCGGACTCGTGGTGCCGATGCCCATATTGCCGTTCGCCAATACGCTAAGTGCATCTCCTACCCCAGAGACCCATATGGCAGCTGTGCCTCCCGGGCGGTTGCAAAACTCNTTGACGATGGCGTTACCGCCAGCAACTTCAAGTTTTTGCCCCGGACTCGTGGTGCCGATGCCCATATTGCCGTTCGCCAATACGCTAAGTGCATCTCCTACCCCAGAGACCCATATGGCAGCTGTGCCTCCCGGGCGGTTGCAAAACTCTACCCGCTTACCTATACCTTCACTGGTGGATAGTCGCAGGTAGGCTTGGGTACCTGTCGATTCAAAAAGGCCGACTGCATCCTCAGTTTTCACATGAAGTTTATGTGTGGGCTCGTCTGTGCCGATACCGACTTTGGAACCGCTTGTTGTAGCCAGATTTAAGCCCGTGGCACCTACGCTTAAGTTTGTCAGTTGTGAACCATCACCGATGAATCTGGTCGCTTTTACATCGCCACTTACTTCGAGTTTGGTAGAAGGAGCGGTAGTGCCGATACCAATATTGCCAGAACTATTCCCATATAGAGTAATTTTCCTGCCCCCAGAAGTAGTTCCCAATCCAAAATCTGTAAATCCGAAAACCACTAGACCGTCTTTAGGACCATCGTCTATCCACTTCTCAAAACCATCTCCCCTCTCTTTAGCAGAGTAAAAAACCCCTTTGTTAGTATCATTAAAATAAAGTACAGGTTTNCGGTAGTGCCGATACCAATATTGCCAGAACTATTCCCATATAGAGTAATTTTCCTGCCCCCAGAAGTAGTTCCCAATCCAAAATCTGTAAATCCGAAAACCACTAGACCGTCTTTAGGACCATCGTCTATCCACTTCTCAAAACCATCTCCCCTCTCTTTAGCAGAGTAAAAAACCCCTTTGTTAGTATCATTAAAATAAAGTACAGGTTTCTTACCCGAGAATATACCACTGCCCTCCACTTCTAGTTTCTGAGAAGGATATTGAGGAGATTCTGTTCCAATACCAACCTTATCTTCCGGTCTGATCGCAAGTGTCAAACCCGAATTACCGGCAACGGCACTGCTTAAGTCGTTCCATTCAGTAATGGCTAACCCATCACCCGATTGTTTATCTGTGTTTTTTGTGTAAAATCCCATAGTAAATAAAGTGGTAAGGTTTACGATTTGTAGTTAAGTTGACTAGAGTCCCATAGTTATGCCTGGTCGATATTGAAATAAAGCGCCAGGTAGTATTTGATCTCTTGTTCATACGCGGCAAATNGCAACGGCACTGCTTAAGTCGTTCCATTCAGTAATGGCTAACCCATCACCCGATTGTTTATCTGTGTTTTTTGTGTAAAATCCCATAGTAAATAAAGTGGTAAGGTTTACGATTTGTAGTTAAGTTGACTAGAGTCCCATAGTTATGCCTGGTCGATATTGAAATAAAGCGCCAGGTAGTATTTGATCTCTTGTTCATACGCGGCAAATTCAGGCAGTTGACGATTAATAATGTCTGCAATTTTAGTGGAAAAGGTGCCCGGATCTGAAATATTTGCTATGTAGGGCTCGAACTTTTTGATCAGCATATAATTGCTCTCAATGCCCCTTGCCCGCATGGATTTTTCCAGTGAGGGTGGTGCCTCAGGCTGGAACTCCGGCAGGATGCGGCTTACATAGGTTACCCGGTGCATAATACGCCAGCAAGGTTTGGCCTTGTCTATGTTCCCCCGCGCCTGACGCAGAGCCTGGGCATTGGGGTCTGGGCTTTCGTCGAGCCATATTGGGTCAATGACCTTAGAATACAGGTCGATGAAATTCTTGCCTTTCGGTTCCAAATAGAAACTCATAAAGCGGTAGGCATCAACTGTACCCGGCTTGATCAATCCCTTGGTCAGACTGCGCCCATCCACCCCTGCATACTTATAGCGCGGGGAGGTAGGAATATCGACACTTACATCCAGACCAAAAGAAGTGCTTGACTCCTTGGTTTTGGATTTGCTTAGGGTGAAACTGGAACCACTTGAAAATAAAGTTTTTTGCTCAAAGGCAACTCCGGCGTCCAACTCAGAATGCACTCCGAAAGCGCCTCCCAAAGATAAGCTGGTCTCATTGGCATAGGTTTCCTGTTGGGTTTCTGCGATCTCGGTCGATTCAGCATAGAAACCACCCTCTACCGTCCAGACATAAGTATTCATCAGGTTGCGTTGACTCCCCATTTTCGATAGGTCGTCTTTCAACTCAGTGTTATTGTATCCAAGTTGAGTGGCAAGTTGTCCCGCTACTTGATTAAATGCGGAAGTAATTATAGGCCCTGCACCAGGATACAAAGCGGCAAGTTGGAAGATCCCTGTCGTGGCGGCAGCTGCTTGGAAGTGAGCATTGGTTTTGGCCACATCAAATGAATCTTCAAAATACGCCTTCAGTTCCATCTTTTCCCGATCAATCTGCTTTTTCAATTTGTAGGCTTCGCGGGGTTTGAAATAACTGTACTGCCCGTAAGCACCCTGTGCCTGGGGATAATGGTCATCGGTCGTTTTGCCAAACTTGCCATCTAACGTGCCTTGCTTGGTATAAAGCGGATTGATGGGGAAAGGGATTATGTTGACATCTTCCGGAATATCGGGGTTAGGCTGCCAGGAAATGCTGACCAATGCATTATTATGTGCCAGGCGCAGCAGGTAAATATCTGCCGTTTTTGACTTTACCAGAGCATAGCCAGTGTTGCCAAGTTTGTAGTAACGTTCAGCACCAGACTTTCCATTGTCATAGCCTGCCAGGGCAGCACCCAATGCACGTTCGGTGTTGACACTTGTTCCGCGCTCGTAACTTTGGGAACGATTACCGGAAGTATTCCAATTGGATGCGGTTGCCAATCCGGCTTTAGCTTTGAAAGATACGCCAAAACCCAGTGGTGCAACCAGTGTATTGATATCCATTCCTATCTCCGCCTCACTATCCACCGCAACATTCCAGCCCGCCTCCTTAGAGGTGCTGTAGTTATAGGAAACCTCTTCAGCCTGGTGGAAGCTGATGGAATTGTTCAATTTATACGCATAGGTATCCACATCAGCATCTTTGCCGACAGGGAAGTTTTCAGCAGGCACCGGCGGCGGCCCTTCCAAGTATCCCATTACCTGGGGGGCAAACTGCGCCTGGCCGTACCACTGGCTTACCAGATTACCTACTTTGTAACCAGTCATCCGGCTCCATGCACCGCCTGCATCAATGAAGGAATAACAGCGCTTCAAGATGCCATTCAGAGTACCGTCGTCATTTTTCTGCACATCTCCGTATTCCACCACTGCGGGCCTAGACCGTATTTTACCGTTGTATTCAGTCAATACTCCTGTCAGCGCCGACNCCTGGCCGTACCACTGGCTTACCAGATTACCTACTTTGTAACCAGTCATCCGGCTCCATGCACCGCCTGCATCAATGAAGGAATAACAGCGCTTCAAGATGCCATTCAGAGTACCGTCGTCATTTTTCTGCACATCTCCGTATTCCACCACTGCGGGCCTAGACCGTATTTTACCGTTGTATTCAGTCAATACTCCTGTCAGCGCCGACCGGACTTGAGGGATTTCGGTAGCTATGGGTGCAGTCGAAAGCACCTCTTTAAGCATACTACTATTATTATTATGAATCGTCAATTGAACACTGTTCACACTGGCATCTTGTACTTTATTATCCGTCTGCTTTATCGGCTTATCAAACGTGTAATTCGCCAGCAACTGCTCCCATTCCCCTTTCAATCGTCCAAAGGCATTGTCAGTAATCTGTTCATTAGTACGCGGAACATTCCAGATTCTGATCTCTTCCAAANTCTTTAAGCATACTACTATTATTATTATGAATCGTCAATTGAACACTGTTCACACTGGCATCTTGTACTTTATTATCCGTCTGCTTTATCGGCTTATCAAACGTGTAATTCGCCAGCAACTGCTCCCATTCCCCTTTCAATCGTCCAAAGGCATTGTCAGTAATCTGTTCATTAGTACGCGGAACATTCCAGATTCTGATCTCTTCCAAAGTCCCGTGAAAATGATCTGAATAACTGCTGGCATCTTTTTTTATACCTCCTATGCTTAACTGATCGACTCCTTGTGCAGTAGAGTCTATGGAAGTATCGTGGGGTTGGGGAGACCCATCCACATAGAATTGAAACTGTCCAGGGTGATTGGTTTGCGGGCTATCTCTCCATGTCCCCTCGGATGCAATCCCATGGTTTTCACTCACATCATCGTATAAGTACTTGCCTTTTCCTTCCGCTATACGCCAGTGCGATAGCAGCCCTGCCTTGTTTTCCGGCACAGTTAGCGCTTTTGCTTCGCTTGTTGAAAGTGCGCGATTCCATATGCGAACACTGGCGAAAGTACCGATGAAGCCGCCTCCTCCCATTATGAAATCCTTAAAGGCTTCCACAATTTCTATTTCCAGGGGAGTGATACTGGTCCATTCTGTGGTGCTGTTATCGCTCTTTGTGACAATGAGGGTATGGTAGTATTTGGGATTGGGGTCGGATGACGCATCTGGGTTTGTGCTAACCATGGATTGAGAAAGTTTCATGCTATTATCCATCTGGTCTTGCTTTTCAGCCATACCCTTAATCATCTCTTCCTGGCTTTTGTCCTCGTACCACTTTTTGTCACCAGAATCAGTTCCTACTTCCTGATTACCACCGGTAATGGGATACTCTGCTTTTGTTGGTTCTGTCTGGGGTTTGTTTTTGGACCGGATCAAAGTGATTTTATAAAATTGACCCAATGGCTCCAACTTGTCAGGCTTGTTTTTTTGGCTCTGAGTAGAATTGTTATCCCTCTCAACCGACTCCTCTAAGTAATTTGTACCTGCCCAATTAAATACCACTTCCTTGTTACCATCAATCTTTAGGCTGTACTCATCCGTTTTTTCCAGAAGGGTACCTGCTGAATCAATCTTTACCAATACCTCCAGAGTAAAATCATCAATTAGCTGCAAGGAACTATCATTGCCACAATTGATGGCGTTTCCATTTTTGAGGTGATACCCCCAATATTTCTTGTGGGTAAAAGCCAGATGCCTCCATTGTTCCTTCCCTTCGGATTTAAAGGCAAACGCATTTTTACTGGTATATTTTTTATCACCAAGGGTAGCCACACATTTATATTTGTCAGCACCATCCTTTTCAATGCCCAACGAGTAATTCTGGCTACCTTTTTTATAGTAAAGAATACTTCCCGGATTGTTAAGAATATTAGATGGCTTAACCCAGGCTTCCACGCTCAAGCCTTTTTCTGTGGGCTGCAATGCTTCAAGTTTGTCACTATCGCCAGTGTTCAATAGGGCACCGTTGGTGGCTGATTCAGGATTAAATTCGAGTGCTAGGCTAGCCTTCCAGTCCTCCCATTGGCCGATGGTGTTATTGATATTATATTCATAGTTAAAAGTATCACTAATCTCAGTTTTTGTGTCTGTATCTGCGTCGTACTTGACCTCAGCGTTGAACAGATAGCTTCTGGAATGTTCCCATTGTGGTGCGCTGGTTCCGCCAAGGTTGGCTGGGTTACACTCAAAGTTTTGATAATTATACTCAACCATAACCTCTAAACCAGCTTCAAGGCGGTCAACACTTTGGACATTGGTATCCTGTACTGTAAAGGTGATAATACGGACTTTTGCCACATCCAGGAGCAATGCAATCAGGGATTGTTTTAATCCTGCTCGTCGGGCTTTTTTATCGGCCTCATTGCCCTCTCGCAGCAATTGTAGAGATAAATTTTTGATTTCTTCATCAGTTATGGCAGTACTCAGAGATGCCTGGGTACCCGTCATCGATGCAGACGTTAAGTTTCCTCTGTCTGTTTTTCCAGTGACCTCTTGTATCAAATTTTGTCTCTTCAAATACCCCCAAAGTGTATCTATGTCGCCAGTATCAGTCACCATACCGGACAGGTATGACTTGTAAAATATGTCAGCCTTAACCGTTACATTGGCAGTTTCAACCAAAGAGAACTGCTTTTTGGCAATATTCAGTGTGGTGTTATTGGCCAGGTAAGCAGACAAATCGCTCAATGGCACGGAGTGTTCGGTACCATCAGCTAATTGAGCGGCATATTCTCTGCGTTGTTCTAGGCGGTCACCCACCTCACCCCAGAGCTTCACCGCCTCCACATTCATATTCTGTTTGCCGTCGTTGCCGGTGATATCCGAGGTCAGCTTAATCTGGATAGAATCCCCTTGACCCTGGCCAGGCGTCCCCACGCGCACATGAAATACGTCGCCCTTCTTAAACTGCTTTCCACTCGGAAGACCTGTGACCTCCACCTCCTCCGTCTCTTGGCTCCCGGTGTACTCCTTATCGAGGGTACAAAAAACAACATTGAACATGAGATTGTTGTCTACAGTAGTACGGATCTTCAAGGTACCGTTGCCTGTCTGGGGTTTGATATAAGCTGCTCTGGGATCGGGATCGGGATCGCTGGTGTTTCCCAGTGGCTCCAGTGTTCCCAAGCGCAACTGGCTGCTACCATTCAAAATGCCGGTAATTTGAGAACAGCGCCTGGGGAGGTGATTCCATTTTTCCACCTCACCGCCTTGGGATGTCATGGTTAAGGTGCATGTCTTACTATTATTTGGCACATTCGCAACCACATTAAGAGTCATGTCACGATCGAGGCGCGGTTTCAAAGACAGTGGAGGGTTTACCTTCTGTGAACGAGAATTAGAATTGTTATCCGTAACCGTTTCCGTAACCGTTACACTTTTACTTCCGGTAGGATCAAAGTAAAGCACGAAGAAATTATTTTCTTTTCCCTTAAAATAAAGATTTACCCTTCCTAGGGAATCATCGAACAAATAGGGTTCCGTTGCTACAACCGCATCTGAATAGCCTAAACTACTGCCAATACCAGCGCTTGTAAAGGCAAATTTCAGTATCCCCCCGCTTGTACTTAAGCCATTGGGATCGATATCCAGAAGCCTCATTTTTTGGGGTTCCTGCCACACCACTTGATTTAAAGAATTTAGATCTTCTCTGTATGGATTTTCATCCAGTGCCTGGACATTGATGTCCGGCATATTGACAGTATCGGTGGTTAGGCGACTGAGCTGTCCAGAGGCAGCTACAGAAAAATTGAGGATGCCGATGTATTTGTTGCGCTGTTGGTCTTCGAGTCCTGTAGCCAGCATCACGCAGGCTTTATTTTTCATGGGTTTATTGTCAGAACCCATTTCCTGTTGGTAGTAATAACAGGATGACAAACCGTTGACAGGGGAATATGGAACTGACCGAGGTTGTAATGGAAAAGCGTACTCGTCTTTAACTCGATTAGGGACACCATTAGGGTCACTATTCACCTTTCTATATTCAGTTTTAATGGTAGTCCTATCGTCTTCATATTCAATCAAGGGCCATTCATAAGATCCAAGAAGAAAATCATCCTTAATCACTCCTGTTCGGATGATGTAAACCATCTCAGTCAAAGCATCTTGAGGTATGCCTTTTTCATTATATGGATCTTTACTTAATAATTTATTGGCAATACTATCATCATTCTCGCCATTGTTGATTTCCGCTTGCACTTTTGAAACTAAACCGTCATCGATTCCATATTTTTTGATAAATTCGTTGACGACTGTTTGTGAGTCGCTTGTCTCGAATACAATGCTGCCATCAAATCTGATATTGAAGCTATTTACTTTGCCGGTTGTAGCATCAGTCGTGAAAATCTGCCATCTCTGTTCTTCTGAATCTGCTCCAGGCAACAACAGCACAGAAAAATTGCCATTGGCTAAATTATTGGCAAAAACCAATTCACGGGTCGGCTCATAAAATGGTTTGCNACGACTGTTTGTGAGTCGCTTGTCTCGAATACAATGCTGCCATCAAATCTGATATTGAAGCTATTTACTTTGCCGGTTGTAGCATCAGTCGTGAAAATCTGCCATCTCTGTTCTTCTGAATCTGCTCCAGGCAACAACAGCACAGAAAAATTGCCATTGGCTAAATTATTGGCAAAAACCAATTCACGGGTCGGCTCATAAAATGGTTTGCCTTCCACATCGACAGCAGAAAGGGTATCTTTTCTGGATGCGGGTTCCGTTTTGTGGCGACTGCGCTGATATCGGATTTCTCTACTGAGCTTTAAAGTCGTTCCGCTGAGGATGAAGCGATCAACTAAAAGAGTGTTGTTCACTATGGCCGGGTTCTCATTCTTGGGATCATTCCCTGCGATAGACTGGCGAAACACATAAATATACTTGCCATCTGAAAGCGTCTGAAAAGGTGCTTTGTCCCCCAACCTGGCTGTACTAGACCAGAAGTCATCGGTCCTGTCTGTGATGTCTTTTTCGGTCAATTCCTTGCCGCTTGCATCCAATGGCTTCCCATCGTCATTGTAACTCTGAATGATCTTGCTATTACCGCTGTTGTATTTGCTAATCTGAAAGTTGGGCACTACGCCATACCCAACCTGCATGATTTCTGACGGGAAATGCAACTGGCTTAATTGCTTTTTATCTTTAAAATTAACTTCCGACCAATAGTTTTTATCTTGATCACCCTTGAGAGCATTTTGCTCCGTATTCGACATATCCAATACACTGTAAAAGATACGTCCCTCCTCTCTCATGGCAAGACTTACGGGCGTTCCACGATGTGAAACCATACTGGTATACAAGTAATTATGACTTAACTCCCTTTTGATGTTTGCGCTGATTAAAGAAGACGATTGTGACATAACTTCTCAATTTAAAGTATATAAAATTCTAACTAATAACTAATAGAGGTTAGAACCTCTATCAGGCAAAGTTTTCAAGGAATTGAGTGGACATAATCTGAAAAACGGCGATCGCCAACTAAAATTCCTCAAAACCCTATCACTTCGTTATGAGTATGATCGCCTAAAGTTTTTTCTCAACCGGACCTCAAATAGCTAAAAGCCTTGTCAAAATCACCAATTACCGAATTTATTAAATAAGTCACTAAAAAAATGAGGGAACGGCGAGTAACTTATAAGGGTTTAGTTTTTATAATCAATTCATTATAAATCACGCCATTACACTCAAGAGCATTTGTTAACAAATCTTTTCTTTACGATTCTTTTCTTTACGATAAATGAGATCTGGTACATAACTGATAATGTATCCGATAAAAAAGGATCCTGTGCTGTAATGGGATAAGTTAAGAACAAAAATTAGATTTTTAATAATTGATAAAAAATCAATCTTGGCCAAATCACTAAGTTCTTATTTTGACTTTAGCGTTCCCGGAGCGTTGCGTCAGCAGTATCACCTATGAGACATTATTTTACCGATTTAATCATTACTGTTACTGTACCTCACTATCCTCGAAAGTGCTGTAACTAATCAACACAGACTGAATAACTTTATTGTTTCCCTTACCAAAACTCAAGTAAGTATCAGTAGCCAAAACCCTGTAGGGGCGATTTCGTTCCGAATGCTGTCGCAAACGCGTAATTAGCAGAATTCCGTAGGAAATCGCCCCTACGAACAAAAAAAAACGCTCCCCAAAAATGGAGAGCGTTTTTATTAGCTAATTAAAAAATTAACCCTTGATAGCAGGAGCTTCAACAGAAGCTAAATCTAGAGGGAAGTTGTGAGCGTTACGCTCGTGCATTACTTCCATACCTA
>NZ_LGSU01001409.1 GCF_002260545.1 Hydrocoleum sp. CS-953
TTCTTGCATTGTTAAATATGAAAATTATATTATAGTATAGTTATAATTAAAGCTTGTAGTAGGGCTTTAGCCCCAAATTATAGATAGGGTTAAAGCCCTACTACAAACAAAAACTTTTTTATCAGTTATTATCGGGACATGATATAACCCCCCTTTTTCAAGCTATCCCTGATCAGGAACTCCTCAAACATTTTTTTGATAGGGAGATGGGGAGGGATGGGGAGAGAAAAGGGTATTTTTAAGATTTACTCTCCCGAAATACCCATTTAATGGCATTTTAGTTAATCATGGAACAGTTTTACTCTCATAAAAAATAAATATTATAAATTCTTCCCTCCTGACTCCTGACTCATAACTCCTGACTCATAACTCCTGACGCCTGACTCCTGACTCCTAGGCACAAAGCCAGTGTAGCAATATTTAATGAAATTGATATTATTGATACCAGAAAAAATCTTGGTCAATTTGCTGGGTACGAAGGAGATACTCTAGTTGTTTGAGACGAGTAAATCCTCTAAATTCAAATGTTTCTTTAGTCATGTCAATTTGCTTGAATATATTCAAGAATTGCCTAGCACCACTTTCAGCATTCCAATCACATTTAAATCCTGGTAAGTTCTGGTTAATCTTCTCAAAAGAAACCCGNTACCAGAAAAAATCTTGGTCAATTTGCTGGGTACGAAGGAGATACTCTAGTTGTTTGAGACGAGTAAATCCTCTAAATTCAAATGTTTCTTTAGTCATGTCAATTTGCTTGAATATATTCAAGAATTGCCTAGCACCACTTTCAGCATTCCAATCACATTTAAATCCTGGTAAGTTCTGGTTAATCTTCTCAAAAGAAACCCGATAGCTGCGGTTATCTGGGTCATGCTTACCAAAGCTTAGTTGACAACCCGTAAACACATCTGCTACAATTTGTGCAATTTCTTTGACTTGATAGTTACTATGGGTGTCGCCAACATTAAAGATTTGGTTATGAACTATGTCCCGTGGTGCTGCCAAGGTGCAGAGAATAGCTTTGCAGATATCCAACAGGTGGACTAAAGGACGCCAAGGTGTACCATCGCTAGTCATCTTGATTTCTTTAATTGTCCAAGCCCAAGCTGCTAAGTTATTTAAGACAATATCAAAGCGCATTCTGGGAGAAGCTCCATAGGCGGTGGCATTCCGCAAAAAGGTAGGAGAAAAGCCGTCATCAGCTAGCAGTTTAACATCTTGTTCCACAAGTCCTTTACATTTGGCATAAGCAGTTTGAGGATTGATGGCAGACTCTTCGTTAACGTAGTCTTGACTGGCAAAACCATACACNGCTGCTAAGTTATTTAAGACAATATCAAAGCGCATTCTGGGAGAAGCTCCATAGGCGGTGGCATTCCGCAAAAAGGTAGGAGAAAAGCCGTCATCAGCTAGCAGTTTAACATCTTGTTCCACAAGTCCTTTACATTTGGCATAAGCAGTTTGAGGATTGATGGCAGACTCTTCGTTAACGTAGTCTTGACTGGCAAAACCATACACGCTACAGGAAGACGTGTAGATAAAGCGACGCACTCCAGCAGCCTTAGCTAGCTCCGCCAAACGGATTGAGCCTTTATGGTTAATATCATATGTAATATTAGGCGCTAATTGGCCAA
Source organism: Hydrocoleum sp. CS-953 (assembly GCF_002260545.1). Lineage (GTDB taxonomy): Bacteria > Cyanobacteriota > Cyanobacteriia > Cyanobacteriales > Microcoleaceae > Trichodesmium. The sequence continues at coordinate 1,635 of NZ_LGSU01001409.1, forward strand.
GGGGGTCATTGGAAAGTTCCGCCATATGAACTACTGCTTCTACCCCTTGGAGGTCTTCTGCCGTAATGTGGCGAATATCTTTGTTGAGGGTTTTGGCTGTTAGTTTAGTGCCATTGTACAACCAACCTACCTTATAAAACCCAGTGTCTACGCCAATTACTTCATGACCCTCTTGCATTAACAGAGGGGCGAGTAATGAGCCGATATATCCTTCAGTTCCAGTTACAAGTACTTTCATTTCCTCAAATCCTCAGCTTTGATTGTAGTTTGTTCTTACTTGGTTTCAGTATTAATACTGTATTTATTTTTGTCTTTAGGTACTAATGATAAATTAGCAATAATTGCTTCCCTTAGGAGGGCTGCCTCATCTTGAATTAACCAAGCGAATAACTTTGCTACGGCTTGGGGAGAGCGATCTATTTTGAGAGCCTCTTGGAGCATACGCAAAGCCCCAGTAAGACTGCCAGCTTTCAGAGGAATTATTACCCTTCTTTCGAGAAGATATTTAAAGTTATAGCTGCGGGCTTTTGCCGTAATTTCTGCACAAATATCAACAGGAAGATAGTTCTCAGGAATCTCAATGGCGCGCCGGATAAATATTGCATGATTTCCAGATAAAAACAGTTGATTTGTCATTTTGTGCGTATCCAAATTGGTATCCAAACGGTAACGAGCCAAAATTTTGGGTTCGTACCAACAATCATAAAAAGTAGCAATGCGTTTACAGAGTTCCCATCCATTGAGGTCAGTTAACTCAGGGCTATAGCCTCCCAAGCGTTCAAAAGTTGCTCGGCGAGTGACAATCGCTGGAGGTCTTAATGGATTAGTCACACCAATCTGTGATAACCAATTGGGAATGATACCCCTTTGTTCTCCATACCAGTGAACTATATCCCCTTTAGAAACTANAAAAAGTAGCAATGCGTTTACAGAGTTCCCATCCATTGAGGTCAGTTAACTCAGGGCTATAGCCTCCCAAGCGTTCAAAAGTTGCTCGGCGAGTGACAATCGCTGGAGGTCTTAATGGATTAGTCACACCAATCTGTGATAACCAATTGGGAATGATACCCCTTTGTTCTCCATACCAGTGAACTATATCCCCTTTAGAAACTACTTCCCCTTTCTCATTGATATTTTCAAATCCTGTAAAAGCTGCTCCGACGGAATCAGGGAGTCCATCAAGACTTTGCTTGAGGCGAGAATAAAAATCAGGGAGAACATAATCATCATCATTAAGTATGTGAATCCACTGACCGCGACTGAGGGCAACGCCTGCATTGTGGTTTCCAATAAGCCCAAGATTTTCCGGATGGCGGTAGTAGCGGATTACCCCTCCCCCAAGAGCATTCACCAGTTCAAAGAGCGGTGGTGTACTGGCATTGTCTACAACCAGAATTTCCATCTCCTCTTCTCCTGGCCATTGCAATAACACACTAGCCAGGCATTCCAGTATATAGTCGCTCCGGTTATAGGCAGTGATTGCCACACTCCAGAAAGGTCGTTTTTCCTTTTGAACCGATACCGGCGCAATTGCTGGGAACGAATAACTCCCTACCGTAACCTCGCCTTGGGGAATCGATGGTGTCACAGGAACTTCATCGGCCATTGCAGATTTCCCGTAAGCTTCTATTGCTGAGGCATAGTGAGGATTAAAGCGAATTAATCCTTGTCGATAAATCGAAATGGCTTTTTCTAAGTTGTTTTGCTCTTGATAAATCTTACCTAAATTATTGTAAGCATCCCATAAAGTGGGATTTAGTTCTAAGGTTTTTTGATAGCAAGCGATCGCTTCTTCTAGATTACCTTGTGCTTGCAGCGCCATCCCCAAGTGATAATGAGCCTCCACAAAATCTGGTTGTAGGGTAATTGCCTGCTGGTAGTAAGTTATCGCATTTTTGAAATCCCCAGCTTGCTTCCCAGCAACACCCAACTTGTGATTTAATTGTGCATAGTGAGCCTGTTTTTCTTTTGAGAGTTTTCCTTGGGCATATAGGGCATTACCCAAATTGATATCGGCTTCAGTAAATTCAGGTTTCAAGTCTAAAGCCTTTTGATAGCAGGCGATCGCTTCTGACCACTTGCCTTGTTGTTGCAGGGTATAGCCCAGATTATTGTGTATTGCTACTAGCTTCGGTTGTAGGGCTAAGGCTTGGCGATAAGCTGCCTCTGCTGCTGGTAACTGACCTTGAGCTTGACGCAAATTGCCTAAACTAAACCAAGCCTTGAGATGATCCGGCTTAACCTGCACTGCTTTATTCAAAAACTTCTCAGCCTCCTGAAGTTGATTGTTTTGCTGCGCTAACACACCTAATCCATATAAAGCATCGGGGTGGTCAGGTTGTTCTACCAACACCTGAGAGTAACTTTCCTCCGCCTCGACTAATCGTTTTGCCTGATGATGTTGAAGCGCAAGTTGGAGAGTATCAGAAAATTTTGTCTCATCAATTTTTTTAGACAACTCAATCGTTTTCTTACTCGGCTCTATTCTCAAATTTTCTAAAGGTAGTGATATCAGCTGTTGGACAATTTCATCTCGCAAAAGAGATGCTTGATCTTGTCTTAGCCAAGTAAATAGTTGTGCCACTGCCTCTGGAGAGTTGTCAATAGCAAGAGTTTCGCGAAGCATACAAAGTGCCCCGTTGAGATTCCCTCCATCCAAAGAATTTTGAGTATCTGCAAGACAGTGAGTGAAGTAGACCTTGCGGGCTTTTTGTGTCAGTTCTGCACAATGTTCAGGTGGAAGATAGCTTTCCGCAATCTCAATGGAGCGACGAATAGAGGCCGTTCTAACGCCAGAGACAGAAAGCTTGGTTCTCATACTCTGGGAATGTTGTCGATAATGGACTAAGATTTCCGGCTCATACCACCAATCATAAAAAGCTGTAATGCGTTNGTGAAGTAGACCTTGCGGGCTTTTTGTGTCAGTTCTGCACAATGTTCAGGTGGAAGATAGCTTTCCGCAATCTCAATGGAGCGACGAATAGAGGCCGTTCTAACGCCAGAGACAGAAAGCTTGGTTCTCATACTCTGGGAATGTTGTCGATAATGGACTAAGATTTCCGGCTCATACCACCAATCATAAAAAGCTGTAATGCGTTTATAAAGTTCCCAATCTAGAGTAGCTGTCAACTCAGGATGATAAGCTCCTAGGTGTTCATAGGTTGCCCGACGAATAACAACTGCAGGTGGATTCAAAGGGTTGGCTACACCTATCTTTTGCAGGAAGTTCTCAGCGATCCCCCTGTCTTTTCCATACAATTGTTGGCGGAAAACAATTTCTCTTTTATCATTAATATTTTCATAACCTGTGAAAGCTGCCCCAACAGAATCTGGGCAAACTTCTAAACTTTCCTTGAGGCGGTCATAAAAACCTGGCAAGACATAGTCATCATCATGAAGTAGGTGAATCCACTGACCTCTAGTCAGGAAAATTCCAGCATTCCAAGTTCCCTGCTGCCTTAAATTTTGCGGATTCCGGTAGTAGCGTATTACTCCTTGCCCAATAGTATTCACCAGTTCAAATAGTGGTATTGTACTGGCATCGTCTATAACAATAATTTCCATATGCTCTTCCCCTTGCCATTGAGCCAAGACGCTGACAAGACATTCGAGCAAATAGTCAGTCCGATTATATGCAGGGATAACTACACTCCAAAAAGGTCGTTTTCCTGTATCATCTGCGACTGGGGGAATCGCAGGGAAGGGATATTCCCCAACAGTTACCTCTCCTTGGAGAATTGGTGGTGTCGTCGGCACTTCTTGGGTAGTCTCAGAACCCTGGTAAGCTTCTACTGCTGTGGCATAGTGGGGATTAATTAGCTCTAAACCCTGCCGATAAGCAGAAATTGCCTCTTTGAGGTTGTTCTGCTCTTGATAAATTTTGCCTAAGTCGAGGTAAGCTTCCCCATAGTTAGGATTCAGTTCTAAGGCTTTTTGAAAGTAAATCTTGGCATTTTGTAGATCCCCTACTTTTTTGCGACCAAGACCCAAATTGTGATTTAATTTTGCATAATCAGCTTGTTTTTCTGGGGAGAGTTTACCTTGAGCATGGAGTGCATTCCCTAAATTAACATCTGCCTCAACGCAGTTGGGCTGTAATTCCAAAGCCTTTTGATAGCAGCTTATAGCCTCTTCCCATTTGCCTTGTTGCTGCAAAGTGTNTTTTGTAGATCCCCTACTTTTTTGCGACCAAGACCCAAATTGTGATTTAATTTTGCATAATCAGCTTGTTTTTCTGGGGAGAGTTTACCTTGAGCATGGAGTGCATTCCCTAAATTAACATCTGCCTCAACGCAGTTGGGCTGTAATTCCAAAGCCTTTTGATAGCAGCTTATAGCCTCTTCCCATTTGCCTTGTTGCTGCAAAGTGTAGCCCAGATTGTTATAAATTGAAACAGCATCTGGCCGCAGAGCGATCGCTCTTTTGTAAGCGTCTTCTGCTGCTGGTAACTGTCCCTGAACTTGACGCAGATTACCCAAAGTAAACCAAATCTTAACCGAGTCTGGCTGAACTTGTGCAGCTGCATCCAAGAATTTCTCAGCTTCTTTTAATTTACCTTGCTGCTGCGCTACCATACCTAAACCGTATAAAGCATCTGGATGGTTTGGCTGCATTGACAAAACTTGATGGTAGGCTGACTCGGCTTGCTCTAGATGATTCTCTCTATGCTCTTGAGTTGCTATCCGTAAGGTTTCAGCAACATTAGCCATTGCTGATTTTCTTGGTTTGCCAACAGCATTCAGCAAAAAGTCCTCTAAGGATCGGATTGGCTCTAGGTCTCCATATAATCTATGCTTATTCTGGGCAATTAACTCAGATATGTGTTGACGATATTNATGGTAGGCTGACTCGGCTTGCTCTAGATGATTCTCTCTATGCTCTTGAGTTGCTATCCGTAAGGTTTCAGCAACATTAGCCATTGCTGATTTTCTTGGTTTGCCAACAGCATTCAGCAAAAAGTCCTCTAAGGATCGGATTGGCTCTAGGTCTCCATATAATCTATGCTTATTCTGGGCAATTAACTCAGATATGTGTTGACGATATTCAGCATCTTTTCCCATACGGACAGCAATTTGTACATATTCTTCCTTACTAGATGCGATCATTTCTTCAATACCCATCATCTTCAGAATTGCCATGGAATGCCTTCCCCGCATCAATTCCCCTGGAAGAGTGATAACAGGTACATTAAGAGCGATAGATTCCAAAGTAGAGTTGCATCCCGACCAACCAATGCTATCTAGGAAGACATCTGCCATGTTTGAAACGCTAGCGAATGCTCTAGGATGCATAGCGGGTAAAAATATGCAGTAATCTTGATAATTCAGAGCAAATTCCTGAAAAGCATGGCTTAACCGCTGGCGAAAAACTTCAGTAACCTGCTCACCTGAATGATGTTTTATAAATACAAACTTACAATTGGTTAACTCTTGGGCAATTTTAGGAAAAACATCATCATGGTTCGGTAAATATTTATATAAAGACTGGCAACACCAGAACATAATTTCATTATCGCTGATGCCAATATCTTTTTTGCTAATGACATCATATTCAGTTACCAAAGGCGTGTAATAAATAGATAAATTTGGTAATCTGACTAATTTTTCTGTATAGTGTTCTTGAGCATTTTCTGGTTCCATTAAGTCACTGCTCAAGTAATAGTCAATGGTTGGAAAACCACTGGTTTGAGGATGTCCCCAAGAAGTGATTTGAATGGGAGCTAGTCTCAAACAACCCAGTTTGAGTGTCATATGATCCATCCCAAATTCTGGGAAAATCAGGATATGTAAATTATCTTTGTAAATTAGCTCGCCCCATTCTTCAAGTGAAAAGGAGCCTTGAGTGAATTTATCAAATTCTTGTGCTGCTTTTGTAGTATTAATATCTCGTTTTGTACTTGTGTGATATGCAAATAATTCAAATTCACTCCGATCCAGATTTTCTATCCAACCCTTGATAGGAATTTTCCAATTAGAATGACTGTAAAAAAATTTAGAAACTAAACCAACACGAACTTTATCATTTGGGTTTAAATCTGGCAAAGGAATATCTTGACTCCATTGGGGATAGCTATTTGACATGATATGAACCAGCATTTCCCCATAGGTTTGCTGTAAATATCGGTCATTTAAGCCTTGATAAGCTAGATAAAAAGGCTGTATTGAGCCTACTGCTTCTACAGCCTTTTTTAACTCTTGGTCACTAGATGATTTATAACTTTGAGCTAATTCTTGTAAGTCTCGCTTATAATTATTTCGTTTAAGATTTATTTCTGTAAGACTGGAATAGATAATCGGCAGTTGACCTATGACAATGCCAAATTTGGCTGGAGACAAATCAGGTTGAAGCTCTAAAGCTTGCCGATATGTTTTTATTGCCGCATCTAAATTTCCTTGGTCCCGGAAGGAATTTCCCAAGTTACAATAAACATCAAGAAAGTTCGGTTGAATTTTTAAGACTTGCTGATAGCATTCGATCGCGGCTTCAAAATTACGTATAAGTTTAAACGCACAGCCCAAATTGTAATGAGCCTCAAGAAATTCAGGTTGAATTTTTAATGCTTGCTTATAGCATTCGATTGCTTTTCCTAACTTGCCTTGGTCCAAAAAGACATTTCCTAATTTGAAATGTTCTTTGGCGTTAGAGTCTGATACCATAATAACTTCATAAAAATATACTATTATATTTGGTAGTCCTGTAAAAGAAATCATATTCCCTTGACTACTTGACTTTTTTTAGGATATCACTACTTGTACACTACTACCCNTAAATCATATTCCCTTGACTACTTGACTTTTTTTAGGATATCACTACTTGTACACTACTACCCTAATATTTTATCCTATATTGTTACCCCGGATGTAACTCTTTTAAAAGCCCCCTCCGCGAGTTTTTTTTTTATAAACATCTTTATTTACAAAAGCTTTAAAGCTTTCTGTAAAAGGAATACACCCCTCTCTAAAATAATCTAACTTGACAAAAACTCCAAGCAATGTATGAGCAAAATCTGATTTTTGTTATTTACGCGCTGGCGAAGCCATATCCCTGCGGGATAGCTACCTAGTTCTAAGGTTTGAGATACACATACATAGGTTGTCCATCTTGTTAAGTTTTATGTTAAAAAAGATTCTTATATTTATATATAGATAGGTGTAGTGAACCGTTTCAGTTAAAATAGTGCATTAGCTTTTTTCGTAATCACCTCATTTTCTAAAGCAACATTTAAGATGAAACAGTCCAGTAGGTTAGGCGCTTACTTACCCTGACTCACCAAACTCTTAACTATCCGCCGCAACCCACCGAACATACCGAATATTAAGCACTAAGCGCTTTCTTAATCTTTGCTTGTGCATTCACTCTCTAAGGTTTGAGGCACACATACATAGGCTGTCTATCTTGTTAAGTTTTATCTTAAGAAAGATTCTTATATATAGATAGTTCGTATTAACCAGGGATGTTTCGTTCCATCTCAAGCAGGAAGAGATTTATCTTTATACACCGATAATATCTGTTTGGGGATTCACACTTGCTCCAACAAACACAGCAATTACCTCCGGTCCGTTCGGATTAGTAGTTTCGACAAGCACTGTACCGAAAGGAGCGGCCAAGGGTAGATAGTCCGCTCCCGAACTGAAGTTTAGTTGAATCTTATCTATACCAGACTCGAAGTCTCTAATCTCAGCATAGTCATCGAACCCAGCACTGGAATAATAAACACTAAGGCCATCGCCAAGAGCAAATATATCTTGAACGCCATCGCCGGCATTACTTGTTATGGAACCAGAACTGTTAACCGAACCGCCACCGATTAAGATATCTATCTCAATGTTTCCTACACCCCCACCAAATCCATTCAGGAAATCTTCACCTGTACCACCAACGAGGAAATCATTCACGAAGTTTGGGTCAGGATTATTAATATCTCCATTAGTACCTCCCGTGAGAACGTCATTACCATCACCCCCAAACATTACATCACTGCCAACACTTCCAGAGAGATTATCATTTCCGCCACCCCCCAAAAGTATGTCATCACCAAGGCTTCCAGAGAGAAAGTCAATACCCTCTCCTCCATCCATAACATCGTTACCTAAGCCCCCAAGTAAATTATCTCTGCCATTGCCCCCATCAATAACATCGTCACCTGATCCCCCAACTAAATTATCTCTGCCATCGCCCCCATTCAACACGTCATTGCCGAAATCCCCATTCAAATTGTCATTGCCGCCCCCACCATTAAGGACATCGTCACCGAAGCCTCCAAATATTCTGTCTGTTTGATTTCCACCAGTCAAATTGTCATTACCATCTCTGCCATAGATAGTATTGCGTGTATTAGAGTCAGCTAAATTTTCCGTATCATCTCCGTTAGTTAAAAAAAGAGTAGCCATATTATCTCCTAAAGTGTTGAATTAAAATTACTGAAATATACAGGACTTACACATTGCCTCTATTATATATAGATGGTGTATTTTGGTAATTATTTCAGATATATCTACATACAATTAGTGCCTTTGCGTAAGTGCTAATATAAATAGCTACGCTAAAGGAAATTCAAGAGTATTAAGATTCCCTTAGAAACTGTTGTTATGAAAAGAAGCAAGAATTAATTGCCTATTTCTATAATTCCTACAGATGTTTATGGCTCTATCCAAGCTCGGAAAAAGCTTCCATAAATTTCTATGACATCTGAAATCAATTTTTCTTCAAGTTCCCATTTCGCCACGGTCGAAATCAAAGAACTTTACTTACTTAGTAACTGATAGAAGCTATAGATTCAGATAGAGCGAAAGTGCTCTTAGTTTCTGCGTCTACTTGAGCATTTGTGAGGGTGCTGGAGAAGCCTGCACTACCACCGAAAGTGTCAGCAGTAGCAATTGATTGAGCCACAAAACCTTGGATATTCAGATTGGTAGTCAATCTCTTAGTTACTGTTTCGTAAATATTCTTATCAACATATACAGTTAAATCGTAGTTGTTAACAGTACTGTCACCACGACCACCTAATACTTCAGCTTCAGCAGATTCTAAGTAGTTTAATTCGGAAATAATCATTGTCTTTCTTCTTATTTGTTTTTGAAGTATTCAAACAACTTTCCTTTGTTTGACATTTTTAATATAACTGGAATTCTCAGGGAATGGTTGCCATTTTGGCAGATGTATTTTCAAATACATTGGTACAGGTTGAAAACCTTTGCTAGTCACACTTTATCTGTTTCAGTATCTGCTAGGGTGCGTATTTACGGTTCATATCTGCTGGAAAGTCCTGTAACAATCTATCGTCACCCACCATGGCATCAGTTTACCTAGATTTACCCTTTCCGCCATGCTCAATTATCCCAAGGTGCAAGGCGTTCATAGACACTATTGGGTCNATTGGTACAGGTTGAAAACCTTTGCTAGTCACACTTTATCTGTTTCAGTATCTGCTAGGGTGCGTATTTACGGTTCATATCTGCTGGAAAGTCCTGTAACAATCTATCGTCACCCACCATGGCATCAGTTTACCTAGATTTACCCTTTCCGCCATTGCTCAATTATCCCAAGGTGCAAGGCGTTCATAGACACTATTGGGTCTGTAAGTTTCCGTTCAACCATAAACATAAAAAGAGGCAATAATTAATTGCCTCTTTCTATAATTCCTAATCAAGAATTACTTATTACTTGTAGATAGCAGCGATAGATTCAGATAGAGCGAAAGTGCTATACTTAGCTGCGTCTACTTGAGCATTTGTGAGGGTGCTGGAGAAGCCTGCGTTTCCACCGAAAGTGTCAGCAGTAGCAATTGATTGAGCCACATAACCTTCGAGGCTTAGATCTGTAGTCAATGTCTTAGTTACTGTTTCGTCAATATTCTTATCAACATCTACAGTTAAGGTGTAGCTGTTAACAGTAGTGTCACCACGACCACCAAATACTTCAGCTTCAGCAGATTCTAAGTAGTTTAATTCAGAAATAATCATTGTGTTTATCCTTAATTTTTTTNCTTGAGCATTTGTGAGGGTGCTGGAGAAGCCTGCGTTTCCACGTCTCGTGGGGTTCATAGCAATTGTTTGAGCCACATAACCTTCGAGGCTTAGATCTGTAGTCAATGTCTTAGTTACTGTTTCGTCAATATTCTTATCAACATCTACAGTTAAGGTGTAGCTGTTAACAGTAGTGTCACCACGACCACCAAATACTTCAGCTTCAGCAGATTCTAAGTAGTTTAATTCAGAAATAATCATTGTGTTTATCCTTAATTTTTTTTCTCAAACAGTTTTGTTTTGTTTGACATTTTTAATATAACTGGAATTCTCAGGGAGTGGTTGCCATTTTGGCAGATGTATTTGAATAAAATTATCGGGTTTTTGAGCACATGAAAAATTGCTTAATTCTTTTGGGAGAATTAAGCTATGTTGATAGTATTTCCTGGGGAAATACCAATTACTATCGGCTCTGGTGTGGCTTTCAAATGTCAACTAAGAGCTACTCCACCAGAAATTATATTGATATTTTTCTAATTTATCAGCTTACCCAGATTATTGTTGCCAGAATGGCACAATTGTCGAACAACATCGCGCTACGTGAATTTGTGAGGAAATTGGTACAGGTTGAAAACCTTTGCTAGTCACACTTTATCTGTTTCAGTATCTGCTAGGGTGCGTATTTACGGTTCATATCTGCTGGAAAGTCCTGTAACAATCTATCGTCACCCACCATGGCATCAGTTTACCTAGATTTACCCTTTC
>NZ_LGSU01000141.1 GCF_002260545.1 Hydrocoleum sp. CS-953
TAGGTAATAATTTATTTTACCTGTGTTAATTACTTGATAACTGAAGTGTCACTCAAGTATAGCATTAATGCCTGGGAATTGGTATAACAAGGGTAGGTTCTGAGAATAAATATAATAGGATAATATCTATCCCGATAATTGTCATTTCATGGAAGAATGAGATGGGAAGATATCAAACGACTTTTCAGATGGATTATTATATATATCAATCCTAAATGATTTCCCAAAAAAAACTGTAGGTGTTTGATCTCCTCTCCCCAAGAGAAAATGGGATTTAGAAACCAAACCCTGTTAGATAAAATATTACAACCTATTTACAATTGCTATAGTTAAGAAAAAATTGTTTAGGACATAGACTAATGACGAATTTTAGGCAGCAGAAATGTTTTTCCAACTGTTCCCTGTTCCCTATTCCCTATTCCCTGCTATATATCAGAATCAAAAATAGTTAATCCGAAACCTTAGATATAAAATATAATAAATAAATTCAATTTTCGGCTAGAGCATAAAAATATCTAGCCAGTTATGAGGAAGTGGGTGATCGGTGTTCCAACGCATAAGGCAGGACTTAAAAAATGACCTAATCGCTGGTCTATTGGTAGTAATACCATTAGCTACAACAATTTGGCTTACTATAACTATTGCTCGATGGGTAATTGATTTTCTTACTAAGATTCCTAAACAAATTAATCCCTTTGATGGTTTACATCCAATTTTGGTGGGTCTACTAAACTTCTTAGTAGGACTAGCGGTACCATTGCTAAGTATCCTAATAATAGGACTGATGGCCAGAAACATTGCTGGAAGATGGCTGTTAGATTTAGGTGAGAAAATCTTACAAGCAATTCCTTTTGCTGGCTCAGTTTATGGCACTCTAAAGCAAATATTAGAAACTCTGCTCAGGGATTCTAACGAGAGATTTCGTCGTGTGGTACTTGTAGAATATCCACGTCGAGGAATTTGGACTATAGCTTTTGTCACTGGTAGTATAGGTAACGAAATTAAATCTCATCTAGGAGATTCAATGTTAAGTCTTTTCATTCCCACCACTCCAAATCCCACATCTGGTTGGTACGCCATAGTACCAGAAAAAGATGTGATTAATGTTTCTTTGTCAGTCGAAGATGCTTTTAAAGTATTAATATCTGGTGGAATAGTAAATCCTACTCCATCAACAGGAGTTGGTCAAGAAAAAATCTCTAACAATGAACTTAAACCAGCACTTCCAGATATAGAACAATATTAATAACAGGGAGTAGGGAGTAGGGAGAAAGAATTGATCAATAAGNTACCAGAAAAAGATGTGATTAATGTTTCTTTGTCAGTCGAAGATGCTTTTAAAGTATTAATATCTGGTGGAATAGTAAATCCTACTCCATCAACAGGAGTTGGTCAAGAAAAAATCTCTAACAATGAACTTAAACCAGCACTTCCAGATATAGAACAATATTAATAACAGGGAGTAGGGAGTAGGGAGAAAGAATTGATCAATAAGAGTGGGATAATTGATTTGATTTTTTATTATTTACTAGGTCTATTATGAAAAAAGCTCCCCGTTCTACAGCTCGTGAACTAGCCCTCCTTGGCTTAAGTCAATTACCAACAAATCCAGGGAGTTTAGAAAAAAAGCAACTTCAAGAAGTTGTATTAGCAGCAGTTCGGACTTTAAGAACGGAAGCCCAAGATATTTTAGAAACTGCAGCAGGAGAAATACAGAGGGGGAGCGATCGCCTTCTGAGTAGTCAGATCGGGACTACTGATATTGAAAGTGCCAGAGCAATGATCCATGAAGCTATGGAGTTAGGCCAAACAGCAATTAATCGTATTGGTACTGCTGTTGAATTACCAGAAATTATTCAACTTACTAATCAATTAGAAGTTCGCAGCTATGCAATGGAAATTCTGACAAAAGTTAATGTTAATAAAGAAGAAATTGATAAATTACTCAGAGAATCAATAGTAGATTGGCAAATAGAACGTTTACCTCGAATTGATCTAGATATACTTAGAATTGCAGTAGCAGAAATGATGTTTATTGGAATTCAAGAACAAGTGGCGATTAGTCAAGCAGTAGAACTAGCAAAACGTTATAGTGGCGAAGATGGGCATAAGTTTATTAATGGGGTATTGCGAAGAGTCCTCAACAAAATTAATGTAATTTAAGGAATCATATACATCAAAGTTAAAAGTTAGATTTGACTGAAGCTGGAATTAGACAGAAAAATTAGACTAGACTAGAGGTAATTCCCCAAACTATAGCGC
>NZ_LGSU01001410.1 GCF_002260545.1 Hydrocoleum sp. CS-953
TTGCGTATATTTCTGGTACTTATTCTCCCATAAATCAGAATTATAGTCATGCTAATAGTTTAATTAGTGCTAGGGTTGCTGGTGAAAAATATGATTATAATGGTGAGATTGAAAGTAAAATTGCAGCTTTTGAAGCAGTTAAAATACCAGTAGCAAAACGACCTTCTGACATCCCAAGTTTAGTGAGGAATTCACTGCAAAAGAAGTATATTTAATTTCTATTTTGATAAATTGATATGATAAATATTTGGAATTAAGTTGATATTTTTCTGAAATAGGGGGCGGGTTTAATACCATTTCTCAAAAACTTTTCTACACTTTCTTGAGTAGGGGAGTGGGGGAGTGGGCGAGAAGTAAAAACATAAATAATTAACACGCTCCTGGGGTGCTAATTATCAAAAAGGTTCCATGGGCCTGTGTTAATGACTTAATAATTGAAGTTTCACCTAAGTATAGCATTACTTTTGGTAATTGGTATAAGCACAAGTATTCAGAGGAAAAAGTGTATTTTGTTGTCTATTTTTTGGTAATAGAACCCGCCCCAGATTTCAATTTTTTCTCAGTCATATAAAATCCGGTAGTATCGGTTGAAAAAAAGTACAGAAACCGGGTTTATATTAAATGCTCCACCATACTAATATCTACCTTCGATCAACCCGGTTTCTTATCACACTTCCATTCCAAACTAATTGAATATTATTCAATTTTTTTGACCTGTCAATAATTTCTGAGAATCAGATACACCTAATTTTTGGATTTTTCGAGTCAGTTGTAAAGTTAATAGTGTCAAGACACTCCAATGAGCAATAATTGTNCAGGTGTAATTGAAAGTAACGATAAAGCAATAGGTGGTAAAGTAATCAAACTACCTAATATTCCCACAGCCCAATTTTTAGGATTTTTCACCTTCATCAACAGTACAAGCTGAGTAATTGCGGCATAAATCAAGATTAAATTTAGACTGAGAATTAAAGTCAAAATAGCTGATAGTATAATTCCATTAATTTCGCTGTTATTCAAAAGTAAAATCCCGGAAATCAAAATTACAGCAGTAATGACTAAATTAATTGCTATTGCTACTAAAGGCGGACTTTTTTCACCCCAGATTAAATCTTGTTTTAAACTAATACCTAATCCCTTGATAATCGCAGTTTCATCATGATTAACTTGTAGATGTCTGTATCTTGCCCAATCTTGTAAAGTTTGTTGCTGGGGTGATAAGAAAGCAATTAGTAACAAAAAAATGAATAAATTAATAGTGCAGCAGAACAACAATGATGCTTCTAAAATCTCAGTTAAATTTTCACCAATAATGTTGAAGCAAAACAGTAGTAGAGCAACTTGGAAACATCCCATTAACCAATAGCTTTGTTTTTTGCTAATAACTGTGGCATTAGGATTTCGATAACGGCGATTTACAGCTTGCCAAAGCCAATAATTTCCTAACAAAACTAAAATTACTAGAATTATAATTTCTGGATAATATTCAATGCGGTTAAGACTACTATCATAACTAACAGAGGCAAAAGACATAATGACTGGCAAAAATAGACCTGCTATTGCAGAAATCAACCAAGCTTGAGTACCCCCCAAAAACACGAATAGTAGTGAGGCATTGTAGAAAAAACAACAAACTATAATTAAGATTCCATAAAATGCAAAAAAACAAGATAAAGAGAAATATGATGAGATATTTGCCCACAAATGTAGAGGCAAAGAAATAGCTGCTGCTAAGTAAATTAAAATTGGCACTCCTAATAGTTTGCCAAGCAAAATATTCTGACTAGACTGGGGACTTAGACGAAGAAAATTGAGAGTACCAAGACGTTCCTCTTTAGCTAAATCAGCTACTAACATATAGACACCACCAACCAAGATCAAAGGAAACAAAATCCGATTAAAAGTGATAAAGAGATCTGCCCACCAATATGACCAGTTAATACCAGTATCATATTTTTCTGGAAGTTCTGCAAGAAAAGTTATTATTACGAGAAATTGGCACAGGAGAGATAAAGAGATGGCGATCGCTACATTTCTACTTTTGAGGCGACCTTTAATTTCTCGGAATAATTGAGGATTCCAATTGAATAAATTGACGAATGGTTTAGATAACATAAGTTATAACTCCAATGAGAAATTTTCCATGGTGAATTCTTCAATCTTTTTGACCTATCAGTAATTTCTGAGAATCAGATACACCTAATTTTTGGATTTTTCGAGTCAGTTGTAAAGTTAATAGTGTCAAGACACTCCAATGAGCAATAATTGTNAAGTAACGATAAAGCAATAGGTGGTAAAGTAATCAAACTACCTAATATTCCCACAGCCCAATTTTTAGGATTTTTCACCTTCATCAACAATACAAGCTGAGTAATTGCGGCATAAATCAAGATTAAATTTAGACTGAGAATTAAAGTCAAAATAGCTGGTAGTATAATTCCGTTAATAAGTAAAATCCCGGAAATCAAAATTACCCCAGTAATGACTACATTAATTGCTATTGCTACTAAAGGCGGACTTTTTTCACCCCAGATTAAATCTTCTTTTAAACTAATAGTTAACCCTTTCAAAATCGCAGTTTCATCATTATTAACTTGTAGATGTCTGTATCTTGCCCAATCTTGTAAAGTTTGTTGTTGGGGTGATAAGAAAGCAATGAGTAACAAAAAACTGAATAAATTAATAGTGCAGCAGAACAACAATGATGCTTCTAAAATCTCAGTTAAATTTTCACCAATAATAATAATATTGAAGCAAAACAGTAGTAGAATAACTTGGAAACATCCCATTAACCAATAGCTTTGTTTTTTGCTAATAACTGTGGCATTAGGATTTCGATAACGACGATTTACAGCTTGCCAAATCCAGTAATTTCCCAAAAGCAAACCCAAAATTATTACATGCATTACATTGATTATTTCTGGAGATCCAACACCACTGCCCAAAAAAGCAAAATCATCAAAATAGGATTGACTAATAGCCATAATCACCCAGAAAAATATCCCAGCTATCGTAGTAGCTAACCAAGCTTGAGTACCTCCTAAAAAGACAAAAAGGAATGAAGCATTGTAGAAAAAAAAACAAACTACAATTAAGATTCCATAAAATCCCAAAAACCAAAATAAAGACAACCCTGATGAAATAATCGCCCACAAATGTAGAGGTAGAGAAATAGCGAGTGCTAAGTAAATTAAAATTGGTACTCCTAATAGTTTGCCAAGCAAAATATTCTGACTAGACTGGGGACTTAGACGCAGAAAATTGAGAGTACCAAGACGTTCCTCTTTAATCAAATCAGCTACCAACATATAGACTCCACCAAGTAAGGTCAAAGCAAACAAAATCCAGCTAAAAGTGACAAAGATATCTGCCCACCAATGTGACCAGTCAATACCAGTACAATATTTTCCTGCTTGGATACAATACTGGTTATAGCCAACAATATCTGCACCATATTTTTCTGGAAGTTTTGCTAGAGAAGTCATCATAACAAGAAATTGGCACAGGAGAGATGCAGAGATAGCGATCGCTACATTTCTGGTTTTGAGGCGACCTTTTATTTCTCGGAATAATTGAGGATTCCAATTGAATAAATTGTCTAGTAGTTTCATAAATAATAACTCCAAAAATTTTGAAATTAACAGGATTTACGCAAAGAAACCCGGTTTCTCCTAAATGTCTATTCTTAAAAATAATGGTTTACTGTAGAAACCGGGTTTATGGGTTCCTCCTGGGTAAGTCTTAATTTGCTTGCTTATGTCCGAGTTTGAGGAAAATTGCTTCTAGGTCTTCTTGAGTACAATGGAAATTTGTGACTGGGATATTGGCAAGAATGAGCGATCGCAACAAACTAGCAGCATCTTCGGGAGTTCCCAAAAATTGAACCTGCACTTGCTGACCTTCCTGCAAAACTTCCCAAGCTTCCACCCAGGGAGAATTTTTAATTTCCGTAATTAACTCTGATAACCCACCCATGACAGAAATCAAAATTTGCTGAGTGCTAAGACGTTGATAAAGTTCTTGGAGAGAAGCACTTTCTACCAAATAACCTAATTCCATTATTCCTACTGAAGTGCAAAGTTCTGCCAAGTCACTCAGAATATGGGAAGAAATTACTATTGTCATTCCTGCTTCCTGCAAAGCTTTGATAATTTCCCGAAACTGCATTCTAGCAATGGGGTCTAAACCAGAAACAGGTTCATCTAATAATAGAAGTAATGGTTCGTGAATAATAGTTCTTCCTAAACTCAGACGTTGTTTCATACCCCGCGACAGAGTAGAAATTAAACTATTGCGTTTATTCACCAATTGCACCAATTCCAAGACAGCAAACAGTCGGCGTGAACGATGAGGTTCCCGCAAATTATAAAGTCTGGCAAAATAGTCGAGATAATCCCACACAGTTAGGTCGTCATATACCGGAAAATCGTCTGGCAAAAAACCGAGGCGTTGTTTAAGGGTGGGGTTGGTATGGTCGCGCAGTAGACGTTCTCCACTTATATATATTTCCCCTGTTGTGGGTTCTTCGGCGGTAGCTAACATTCGTAATAGGGTAGTTTTGCCAGCGCCATTTGGTCCGATAACTCCATAAACTTCCCCGGTTGCTACCTGTAAATAGAGGTCATTCACCGCTATGTTGCGATCGAATTGTTTAGTTAATCNAGGGTGGGGTTGGTATGGTCGCGCAGTAGACGTTCTCCACTTATATATATTTCCCCTGTTGTGGGTTCTTCGGCGGTAGCTAACATTCGTAATAGGGTAGTTTTGCCAGCGCCATTTGGTCCGATAACTCCATAAACTTCCCCGGTTGCTACCTGTAAATAGAGGTCATTCACCGCTATGTTGCGATCGAATTGTTTAGTTAATCCACGGGTTTCAATTGCTAGTTCTTTTAGCATGGCTGTTGTATAAAATAAGATAGGTTGATCTAGAAATTTCCCGACAAAAAGATTGTTTTGAGAGGAAAAGTATGGATATTTTATAGTGCTGAAGAGCCTAACGGACATTGGTCAAAAGATTGAAAATTATCGGGTGCTGTTAATGAGGGTTCGTCAGTTGCACAAATCATTGATCTGCTAGTTCTGCTAGTACCGTCTTTAATATATACTATATATACTATGCCAGAATAACTTTTTAAAGCATCTTCAGATATACGTATCCGCCGAGAAAAAGGTAATCTTGTCCTAAAAAAAGGCAAGCGTATAGGTTCATAATAATAAGGTAAGTTATTTTTAGTAGTAGCAGTAGTTATAACCCTCAGACTATTAACTCGTTTGGTTTTGTATGAGTAATTTGATGTTTCTAACTTGATACCTAATCCTAAATCAGAAATATTATCGCTAAACTCACCATTTTCAGCATAATAAGCTTGTTGTCCTTTATTAATTGAACTTATGTATTGTTTTCCTTCGTTTTGTTTGTATACCTGGGCTTGGTTTAAAAACGAGGGCAAAGCCATGATAAATACCAAAGCAAATACAAATAACGTGATAAAATCAACCAAAGATATTGTTCTAAAATTAGCAGATTGTTTTGTTGACATGATTTACCTCCTATTTTCCCCTGTGTAGTTAAATTTCTATCAAGGCATCGCCAACTCACATCACACCCACAAAATATCTAAGATTAAGTCTGATTAATTAATAATCGACTCCTCCAAACCAGACAGTAAAATAAACACCAAAAATCTGAGTAAAGTACAGATATTTTATAGTGCTGAAGAACCTAATGGACATTGGTCAAAAAGTTTCTGAAGAACCTAACGGACATTGGTCAAAAGATTGAAAATTATCGGGTGCTGTTAATGAGGGTTCGTCAGTTTCACAAATCATTGAGCTGCTAGTACCGTCTTTAATATATACTATGCCAGAATAACTTTTTAAATAATTTTCAGATAGACGTATCCGCCGATAAAAAGGTAATCTTATCCCAAAAAAAGGTAAGCGCATAGGTTCATAATAGAAGCTTCTCTTTTTAGCAGTGGCAGTAACTAGGACCCTCATACTATTAATTTCTTTAATTTTGTATGAGTAATTTACTGTTTCTAACTTGATACCTAATCCTAAATCAGAAATATTATCGTTAAACTCACCGTTTTCAGCATAATAAGCTTGTTGTCCTTTATTAATTGAACTGATGTATTGTTTTGCTTCGCTTCGCTTGCTTAGCGGGTAGCTAGGGTTGAAAAACGAGGGTAAAACAATGCTAAATACCACCACAACAAATATCAACCCAATAAAATTAGCCAAAGATATATTCCTAAAATTAGCAGATTGTTTTGTTGACATTATTTACCTCCTAGTTTTCCCTGTGTAGTTAAATTTCTATCAAGGCATCGCCAACTCACATCACACCCAAAAAATATCTAAAATTAAGTCTGATTAATTAATAATCAACTCTACTATTATTTTACCCAGTTCCTCGTTCCCTATAAACACAGCTTTGTAACATTCTTTTATCAAACTGGTATTAGTCAGGTAGAGCAGATGCTCCTCCAAACCAGACAGTAAAATAAACACCAAAAATCTGAGTAAAGTACAGATATTTTATAGTTCTGAAGAACCTAACGGACATTGGTCAAAAGATTGAAAATTATCGGGTGCTATTAATGAGGGTTTGTCAGTTTTACAAATCATTGTTTGAGTAGTACCGTCTTTAATATATACTATGCCAGAATAACTTTTTAAAGCATTTTCAGGTAGACGTATCCGCTGAGAAAAAGGTAATCTTGTCCCAAAAAAAGGTAAGTTTATAGGTTTATGATAATAAGATTTTTTATTTTTATTAGTACCAGTAATTATAACCGTCATACTATTAACTCGTTTGATTTTGTATGAGTAATTTGCTGTTTCTGAGCTGGCACCTAATCCTAAATCAGGGATGTTATCGCTAAACTCACCGTTTTTAGCATAATAAGCTTGTTGTCCTTTATTAATTGAACTGATGTATTGTTTTGCTTCGCTTTGTTTGTTTACGTGGGCTTGGTTTAAAAACGAGGGCAAAACAATGCTAAATACCACCACACCAAATATCAACGGGATTAAATNACCGTTTTTAGCATAATAAGCTTGTTGTCCTTTATTAATTGAACTGATGTATTGTTTTGCTTCGCTTTGTTTGTTTACGTGGGCTTGGTTTAAAAACGAGGGCAAAACAATGCTAAATACCACCACACCAAATATCAACGGGATTAAATCAACCAAAGATATATTCCTAAAATTAGCAGATTGTTTTGTTGACATGATTTACCTCCTAGTTTTCCCTGTGTAGTTAAATTTCTATCAAGGCATTGCCAACTCACATCACACCCAAAAAATATCTAAGATTAAGTCTGATTAATTAACAATCGACTCTACTGTTATTGTACCCAGATACCTACTCTCTCCACTCTCTCTAAAAATTACAAATTATTTCTAATAATAAACTTAGGTAAATCATAAAATAAGTAGGTAAGCATTAAAAATTATTGTGATGATAAGGCAGAACTCAGAGACCAAAAAGAAACAGGTTTTTCACTAAGTTTATTTTTGGTTACATACTTGTTTTTTTGCGCCTGCTTACTTATTAGTAAATAGGTAGAGTTGCTGCCTATGAGCTAAACACAAATTTGGGCACTAATACACTGATTAATCGTTTTTCATCATCTGTACAGACCTTTGAAAAACCCGTGTCGTGCCCATTTTTTTTCTATTATTAGTATTTAACTGTGTAGAAGTATTTGCCCACCATACGGGAATTTTATAGCACTATGTTAATTAGTTAGGACATTTATAAATGCTCAAACTCAGTCAGGAATTACTTCTAAATTCTAAATTGTGCGTAGCGCTATATAGATACTTTCTACTTATCTAAAGGATGATGATCTGCCAGTAATTTTTCAACTTTTGCTTCATCAAGTCTGGCACTAATTCTTTCAGATTCGTGATTATCTCTAATTGTTTTTGCTAGGGTAAAAGCGGAACCTACTGAGAATGTTAAACCCATCCCCATAAAACTTTTAATCCAAATATCTACAGGTAGATAAATAATGCCTATCGCTGTGCCACCAGTGGCAAGAATAAAGGAAGCCCAAACTTGAAGTATCCATGCAGCAGTATCTTTTTGTTGAACATATTTGTTGGTCATAAAATTACTACCTCAATCAAAGTTTTTAGCTGATTTATTTTGATTTTAGGTGTATAAATTTATAGGAATGATAATAGAGTGACAGTTTGTATAGATGCACAAGCGATCGCTGACTGAAGTCAGAAGTTAGAAGTCAGAAGTTAGAAGTTATAATTGATCCATGAGTGAGTTTTAGAAGCTATAAATATCTGCCATTTCCACCTCAATAGTGCTATATTTTTGATTTTCTATAACGATACAAATAAAGTTTGATATTTATAGATAAAATTTATAGGTAGACAGTTAAAAAATTGTACTATCTAATTATCTGAATATAATAAAAGTGAATATAATAGTACAATTTAAAAAAAAGAATGTGACAAAATAAATAATTAGGCTAATTAAAATAATTTAATGAGATTTCCCTTTAATTAAAAAGAGGTATTCAAGCCAATAAATNGAAGAAATAAAAAAAATAGATCCGAAAAAATTATCTGAATATAATAAAAGTGAATATAATAGTACAATTTAAAAAAAAGAATGTGACAAAATAAATAATTAGGCTAATTAAAATAATTTAATGAGATTTCCCTTTAATTAAAAAGAGGTATTCAAGCCAATAAATAGAGAGTCCAGTAGTGGATTGACACATCTAAAATGGTGCGTTACGACGGATTGCTAAATGACTTTCATTGTCTTAATTTAAGCCGTCTAACACACCCTACAATTTTGGACTAAATTGGTTGTGTCAGTTCAGTAGTAGACTGACACACCTTAAATAGTGCAATGGTAGGGGCGGGTTTTAGTAGAAATTTTCATGCTTACCCTTAGATTAAGTAAACCCGCCCTAATGCACAACCATTAGATATGTTACGCCATTAATTTTATTATAAATTAATTTTTCTTTTGCTGATTCTTTTGTTCTAAAACAATTTCTTTCATGGCTTGAAATGAACGAGAATTTGATGCACCTTCAATTGCTTTAACTGCTAAATCTTGAACTTGAATTAAAGTCGAATCTAATTGTTGAGATAGATTTTTAATCCGCTGTTCTTGATTTTGAATTGTCTGTTGTAAAGATTGAATTCGTAGTTCATAATATTGCTTTTCTCCGTCTACTTCTTTTGCTAATAAATCGGATTTAACTTTCGCCTGATAAGTACCAATATTTCGCCCATTTTCTTTCCCATTATTAATATTAGCTCCTAGTTGTTTTTGAAAGTCTTGTACCTTCAATTCTACTTCAGCATATTCTTTTTCCCGCTCAGAAATAGACTGCTCTCTTTCCGACCAAAGTTTCTCTTGTTGTTGTTGAGATTCTTCTAATTCTTGATACAAATTTTTCTTGTTTTGTTCATATTCGTCAATATCTAAATCTCGTTGCAACTGCAAATCATATTGATAATTTTCAGCATCCCGTTGACGAGTTTTATTTTGCTGCTCATTTCGTTCTTTTATACTACTTTGATGTTCCTGTTGTTCTTTCTCCCAAGCTTTTTTGCCTGACTCCATTTCTTGTTGTAAATTTTCCTGGCGATCGCTAAATTCTGTTTCAAATTCTTTAGCACTTTGTTCATACTGTTGAATCAAATTATCTAAAGTATTTTCCTCAATATTTTCTAAATTGTGCAAATCATTTAATTGCTTAATTTCTTNCTTTTATACTACTTTGATGTTCCTGTTGTTCTTTCTCCCAAGCTTTTTTGCCTGACTCCATTTCTTGTTGTAAATTTTCCTGGCGATCGCTAAATTCTGTTTCAAATTCTTTAGCACTTTGTTCATACTGTTGAATCAAATTATCTAAAGTATTTTCCTCAATATTTTCTAAATTGTGCAAATCATTTAATTGCTTAATTTCTTCTGCCACTTTTTGTCGAACTTCTTCTAATTTAGTAGCTTCTGAAGTGAGCTTTTCTGATAATTCACTAATAGCTCCACCAAAACCACTTTGTATTGCAAGTAAATTGTCAATTGTATATTGCATAGTTTGTTTGTTCTGAGTTTGATTTGATTTCATAGATTTTTTGCCTTCTTTTTCTGGTTGTTTTGATATTGAATTTCCAGAGGTTTGAGTTATAGTTGTGCCTCCCTGACTTAACTCCTTCATTTCTGCTTCTAGGGCAGATTTTTCCTTTTTTAGTTCTGCAAAGGCTTCTAAAATTTCAGCTTTAGTATTGTTAGCACTAACTCTTTTAACCATTTGTTTTTTCTCCTGTTAAGTTTGTAAGTAATAAAATCGAAATTTGAATCATAGTTACAAGCAAGATGCTTGTGCTACTTATATAGAAACCGGGTTTTTCAGCAAAAGTTCGTAATTGAAAAATAATCAACTAAATAAACCCGGTTTCTTAGTCATAGTCATAGTCTTAATCTATGTATAATAAGTCATAGCTGAAAGCTGAAAGCTGACCGCTGAATGCTTACTAATCTATTTAGCTTGAGAACCATTATTAGAACTAGCAAAAGCTCTCATTGCTAAATCTTGCGCTTGCTGTATCGCTGCTTGTAACTGAGTAGAAATATCGCTAATTTGTTCAGTTTGTCGCTCAATTGTTTCCTCCAAAGATTGAATCTTTAACTCATAACCATTCTTCATTCCTTCCCACTCTTTAGCAAACAAATCTGCTTTAACTTTTGCCTCCCGGTTTGCTTCTTGAATTGCCTCCTCTTTAGCTTTAACATAAGCCTTTTTCAACTCTTCATCAAAACCATTAACCTTCTCTCTGTTTTCTTCAAATTCAACTTGATTTTCTGCCAGATAACTTTCTCTTTCTTGCCATTGTTTTTCCTTTTGTTGACCTAAATCTCGTAATTCTCGTTCCATATTTCGTTTCATTTCTTGATAGTCATCTGTTTCAATTTTACGTTGACGTTCTAATTCATATTGATAATCTGAAACTTCTTGTTCCCGTTGTTTAACTAACAATTGATTTTCCTCTTCAACTACTATTTCATACTCTTGTTGTTCCTTTTCCNCTCTTTCTTGCCATTGTTTTTCCTTTTGTTGACCTAAATCTCGTAATTCTCGTTCCATATTTCGTTTCATTTCTTGATAGTCATCTGTTTCAATTTTACGTTGACGTTCTAATTCATATTGATAATCTGAAACTTCTTGTTCCCGTTGTTTAACTAACAATTGATTTTCCTCTTCAACTACTATTTCATACTCTTGTTGTTCCTTTTCCCAAGCCTTTCGCTTAGTCGTCATATCTTTTGTAATATTTTCTTGATGTTCGTTAAAATTCTGTTCTAGAAATCCTAACTTTTCTTGATGTTCTTGAGTTAAAATATGTAGTGCATCAGCAACAATACGAATTTTTTGTAACTCTTGTAAGTGTTGATTTTCTATTTCAATACCAAGTTTTAATTCGTCAAGTTTTGCCGATTCTTGGTGTAAATTTTCTAATAATTGATTCACAATACCACCAAAATCTAATNTTAAAATTCTGTTCTAGAAATCCTAACTTTTCTTGATGTTCTTGAGTTAAAATATGTAGTGCATCAGCAACAATACGAATTTTTTGTAACTCTTGTAAGTGTTGATTTTCTATTTCAATACCAAGTTTTAATTCGTCAAGTTTTGCCGATTCTTGGTGTAAATTTTCTAATAATTGATTCACAATACCACCAAAATCTAATTGTAAATCAGCCAAACCTTTAACAATACTATCAGTAGTATAAGTAGCAGCAGTTTCTAAGATTTGTTTACCTTTTTCTTTTTCTGCTTCTTCCTCCTTAGTTGCTACTTTTGATGTGATATTTTTGCGAGCAGATAAAATTTGCTCAAATGATTTCATTACTTGATTTTTGCTGTTTTCAGATGTAGTTTGTGTCATTTTAGTTATTAGTTATCAGTTATCAGTTGTCAGTATCTCTAAATTAAGCTTTATGCTTGAAATACTGAAGTTTATTTTTTTCATCCCCTATGTAAAAGGAGATTATTGACCTGATTATTTTGTCAAAATAGCTTCATACTCTTCAGGAGTATTAATTTTTTTCTTAGCTGTTTATGTAGCTAATGATTTGATAATTTTCTGGCATTTTTCACAGCGATTACCTTTCCAGCAGTAACAATCATTTACTAATATCATGTCCGGATAATCAGTGATAAAAAAATTTGTTTGTAGTAGGGCTTTAGCCCTATCTATAGTTCGGGCTAGAGCAATTCTACGAACTTTAATTATAACTATTCAACCAGACATGATATAACTCTAAAAGAGTCGATTTTAAATGATGATTTTCTGTTAGTAATACCTGGTAATTCTTGTGAATAGTTTCTCCCCACCCTCCCCACAC
>NZ_LGSU01001411.1 GCF_002260545.1 Hydrocoleum sp. CS-953
CCTAATAACAAGTCTTATTAGAGAATACCAATAATATTAAAGGCCAGGGAATAGTCTATGTATTACCACCATATATTAAAAAATTTCAAAAGTATAGTCAGAAAGATAGGAAAACAATTAAGACTACTAACTAAGGCATTAGTAAGAGCGATCGCTCAAAACAAAAAATCTTTGGGTAAAACTTCTAATGCTGGGTTTGTGCTGCCGACAGTCACAATGGTGATGTTGGTAGTAGTATTACTGACTGTAGCTATGTTACTTCGTTCTTTTGATCGGGCGGAACAAGCTCGTAATGTGAGAGTAAGTCAGCAAGCTCTTAGTGCAGCTACTCCGGCTCTAGATAGAGCTAGAGCTAAACTTCAGTATTTATTGAGGGAAGATCCTAGTTTGCCGAGAGGGCAAACGCCTGATGAAGACGAAGTTGACAATTATTTAAGTAATGCTGTTGATGAGAGGTATAGATTTGCAGATGAAGAACGCTTGAGGGTAACTAATGATGGTGAGGAAATTACGACTGCATGGAGATTTCCTGTAGACACAGACAATGATGGAGACCCAGATAGCTTCACAATATATGGTATTTTCTTAGCTACTCCCCCTAGTGGTGAACAGAGAACATCTCTACAAGCAAGAACTCCACCAGTGACTGTAGGAAACTTTCAAAATGAAGACTGTCCTGCAGGTTTAAGTTTAGCAGGGAATGGTTGGTATAAAGATAATGCAACCAGTAAATTAGTCAAAAGTTTTTTTGTTTATACGGTAACTGTTCCAATTAGTGAAAATGCAGGAACTCCAGGTATTGCTGCTCTGGAATATCAAGAAGACTGGGAAAGAGTTTCTCTCTCTAATAACGCTGTAGTGTATGGAGATGACTTAGAAATATCTCCTGGTCCTGATTTTCGCATGAATGGGAGAATTTTAACCAATAGTAATTTGATAGTTTCCCCTTTTAGAAATGATTTACACTTGTTTCAAGTCAGTAGTGATGAGTCTTGCTTCTATGAAGCAGAAAATAGCAAGATAATTGTTGGGGGAAATGTTGTTAATGGAATGTCAAGTACCACTCAGACGAATAATGTACAAGTAGATTTATTTCAGGGTAGGAAGAAGGGTGTAGGACAAACTGTAATTGGCAGTGGAAATGAGTCTGTGGATAATGAAACTGCTTTTGATACAATCTATAACAATAACGCATACGAAAAGCGTATTAATGTTATGGTTGCCGATCAAATGGATAAAGGTGAAGGAGAAGACCCTTCAGCAGTTACTCTAGTAGTAGATAGAAGGACGACAGAGGAAGATACGACAGATGCAGACAGGAGAGCAGAAATACGTCGTGAGGAACTAGACATTTACTTTCGTGATCGGACGAGAAAAGTACCTTTTGCTGAAGTACCTGCTGATAACCCTGCTAATAATGTAGAGTATATTCCTACAGAAACTCCTGAAGGTAGTGGCGATCAACTTAAACCACCAGATGAATGGATACTGCCAACAGACGGTCAAACCCAACTAAACTTAGATCCAGATCAACTAACATCTAGAGAACCAGATGAGGATGATGATAATCGCCCAGAACTATTTTTGGGAGAACGCATACTTGTAGGAAATAATCTGCCAGCTAAATGGTGGAATGGTTCTGAGTTTGTTACTACGGAACAACCAACAGGTGGAAGATGGGTTAATGATAACGGAAACCCAGTTGACGATCCTCCTCGTACCCGTAAACCTCGTGTAACAGAATTACCTTCTGTGGGTTCTTTAGGTCGGAATGGTTTCTGGGAAAGGGCGGCAGCACAAGTGCCAGAAACTCCTTTAGATGGTATTGGTGGGTTGCGTGTAGTTACAGGAGCAGGGGTTTATTCGCGGACTAATTCTTTTCTGCCACCTCCATTACCACCTGGAGAAACCTATGACGACCTAGCAACTCCTGACGTAGAACAATATACTGTTGTCTGGCCAGATACCATGCCAATGTCACCTGGTCCTAATGGTCTAGTTTATGACAATGCAAATGTTGCTGGGGGGGGATGGCAGAATATAGCAGCTTTTAGTGATCCAGATGATATACCAACAAAGGGAGATCTCCAGATGCGGGCAACAGTTCTATATCACTATGCACGATACCCCATTGACTCAGAAAGTGGAGAAAACGACCAACAACCTATTGCTTGTATTAGTAGTTATTATGACCCAACAGATAGTACAACGGCTCTAAATGAGGATGAATTACTTTGGAATACAGACCCTAATGGTAAATCAAACAATGGCATAGTTTACAAAGCACCAACAACAAGAGCTACACGACCTGAACTAGCAGAACAAGCAAATATGGTTTTCCCAGATGGCAGGTTTGCTAATGAACCTCTGCGCAGAGCTTTAGAGAGACTATCTAATGGTGGCGACCTCACCCTAGAGGAACAAGCAGCAATAGATTCGACTCTGTGTTCTTTAGAGATATTAGACTATCCTTTGAGTTTTACTAATAATCCTGGTGGAGTAACTATTCCTCATGGTGTCATCAGAGAAGTAACCCTATTGGATGCTAGACAAATAAAAGCAATAGATGATGACGATCCTAACACTACTGTTGATGAAACCTTTACTCTTAATAGCCCCCTAACACCCGACCCTCAGTCTGCTAATTTAACAACAAACTATGATTTGGCTTTAGAGGAACGGCAACCTCTAGAAATTCGTTTGACTCAATTAGATTTGAATCAAATGAGAAATCAGACGATCACTCCTTTAGTAACAACGGGACCATCGCCAGAGTATTTGTTACCCAATAGCGGTATTATCTATGCTACTCGTGATGATGCTTTACCAGACAGGAGCGATCGCAGATCGAATGGTAATGGTATAGATGAAGATGCTAGTAAAGCTATTAGTCCTACCGATTATAAATTAGACCCGACTCGACGACCTAATGGCATAATGTTGATCAATGGTCAACGTCTAGCTAGAAATGATGATAATGATAATGGTCAAAATGATGATAATAATGATGTTGTTAGCAGTATTGAAGATGTTGTGAAAGAAAAGGGTTTAACCTTAGTCACTAATTTACCAGTATATATTCACGGTCAATTTAATCCTCACGGTGACCCCAAGCTTCTCCCTCGAGAGGAATTCACTCAACTCTTAGATGATGACTGGGATAATTTCTACGGTCGTACTGAAAATCAGATAAATCCGAATTTTGCCTGTCGTGCAGGAGACCCAAGAATTCGTGGTTGTAGCGAAGGAGATAGTTGGCGTGCGGCAACTGTGCTGGCAGATGCAATTACATTATTATCTGATGATAATGATTATGATGATGATGGTAATCCTAATGATGATGATGGTAATCCTAATAATGATAGTTATGATAATATTACTCTAGGTTTCCGTCCTGGTTTTCGTAATGAGGGAGATTTTGACCTCAGAAATAATGCTGGTAATCTTCCGGTTGTTGCGAACGATTTTGATGGAGACAACATAGCGGATGCAGGATATGATTTTGATGGGACTCCAGGAAATGAAGATACAGCAACCGTTGATGAAACACAGTTAGGTTTTGACTTAGATGGAGTTGATCAGGATGGAGATGGTGACTTTGCAGATAATACAGCAGTTCTAGAAGAGGATATTACAGTTGCTGGCGCTCGAATGTTAAATGGTTTCTATGGTAATAATTTTGTTACTAATGGTTTGAGTAGTCAAGCTTTTGATGCCAACGGAGATCAAGTAGCTTTTGACCCTGCTAATAATCTTCAAGATACTAACTACTCGACTAATAATGGTACTGCCATTAATAGTTCATACTTCAATAATTATGTGACACCTGTGCAGCGACGGGGACAATTTCCAGAGTATGTAATGGAAATGTGTCGTAAGTTGCCTGTATCGTCTTGTCAGCCTCCAGATTGGTTTGTGGGTGCTGATAATGGTACTGGTGGCGGCACTGCTAACAATGATATTATAGAGACTGATGAACAATTACAAGCAGCAGATGTAATAGGTGAACCTGCTAATATCCTAGGTGCAGGCACTACAGCTCGCCCTGCATTAGATCCTAATGACCGTCGTTATCCAAGGCGTATAGCATTTGCCCGGGATAATAACTTTAACTTAATATTGGATGGCAACGGAGCAATTCCAATAGGAGTAGGTGGTGGTAATGTGAATGTCTTCCCCCCTTATAATACGGTTACAATAATAACTGGAACAGTACCAGTACCAAGCTTAGATGGAACTTACAATGCTGGTTTACCTGATATAGCACCTAACGCTCTTTGGTTTAGAACTTCTAACGATGCTACAAACCCAACTGCTGGAGAAAATTATGGTAATACCCATCCTTTGGCTTATTTAGAGCCATTAGCGCCTGGAGGAACAGTTCAACAACCTCTGCTAGTACCTGTTCTCCAAAATTATGTACCAACAAATACACCTCAAGGTGATCAGGGTAACTTACCAAACCCAAATAATAATACCCTAAGAAGTAACTCAAGATGGCTAACCCGAGCCTCTGGAGATACTACATTTAACTTAGTAGTAGGTTCCGGTGACGTACCACCTCGTCCTCCAGAAACCAATGGTGGTTTACAAAACTTACCTCGCTTCCTCGAAAACTGGGCACAGGACAACAACAATAATTTTGCTACTAACATCATTGGTAGTTTTATGCAATTAAACCGTAGCGCTTATGCTACCGCACCTTATCCACATGTTCCGCCCAATGGTATAAACGATCAACGAGGCGCGAACAGTCTTTTTGGGTTTCGAGGTTCCTATAAAACCAACAACTATACTGTTAACAACAACGGTGCTAGGGTTGGATACTTCCTGCCACCGGATCGTAGCTGGGGATTTGATGTCGGTCTGCTTTCCCAGTCCCCCGACTACTTTTCCCAACAATTGAGTGGGGAAGACTCAAGTGGTGAACCAGACAAGTATTATCGGGAAGTAAGTTTAGATGATGAATGGGTAGAAACTTTGTTGTGTTCTCAAGTGATTGATGATGATGGACAAGTCGTTGAAAACGCAGCTAATGATAATTATCGTCAAAATTGCAACTAATTTACCAAGGTAATGATTGATATCTAAAAATCAATAGACATCTTGCAGAAGTGAATATTTAGTATTTTTACATCTATATTATTCTGACTTTCTGCAAGATTTAACAAAATATAATTAAACAACGAGAGCTATGAATAAACAACAAATTCAACAAAAAATCCAAAAATGGCAACAAATTAATCCTAATGCGGGCTATACCATTATGGAAGGTTTAGTGGCAATGATTATGGTTGCTTTTCTGATGAGTGCAATTGCACCTGTTATTGCTCTGTCCGTAGGGACTCGCGTTCAGGCAAGACGGATAGAATTAGGATCTCAGGCAGCTAGGAGTTACATAGATTGGGTGAGATCAAACCCAGAAGAAAACGCTCCTGGTTTCCTGGGACAAGACCCACATTCAACTGTTGCCCCTAGTAGCGGTAGCCTAAGTTGTGAAGATAAGGATGGAGAGTATTGTGGTACTGATCGTCAGTTGTTCTGTATTGATGGTGGAGATGGGGGAGGCTGCAAAATCAGCAGCCCTACAGATATGATAATTCAGGCGGGACGTTCATATCCCGATGCTAGTCTTGGTTATCAACTACTTGTGCGAGTTTATAGATCAGATGCTTTTCAGGAAACTTCACTTTGTCCCGAAGGAACAGATTGTCCTGAAAAAGGAACACAGCAATCTGCAGTTACAAATGCTATTGGTAATCGTAGGTTGCCAGTGGTAGAAATGGTAACAGAGATAGCACCAGTAGACCTAAATGGTTCATTTCAAAATATTTGTAATCGTATAGATCCTACAGGAGCAAGTTGTCCATAAAATATAGAGTGATAAATTTTAAAAAAATTGGGAATATATTTATGATGCAAAACTTACTGAAATTACTAACAAAAACCGAGTCAAATCGCAAATCACAAAAGTTAAGCAACTTGACAAGTGGTTTTACTATGATAGAACTACTTGTAGGCACAATCATTGCATTTTTAATAATTGTTCCTATGTTGACTTTTGTGGTGGATATCCTTAACAGAGATGTGAGGGAGCAGGCAAAGACCAATAGCGAACAGGAGTTACAGGCAGCAATTGACTATATTGCTCAGGATGTGAGTCAGGCGTTTTATATCTACACTCCAAATGAAGTTAGCTGCATTCAAAACCGGAATGCAGACTCTTGTGGTACGACTCCAGAAACAACAGGGGATACAGCTATACCAACTGATGTAGGTACGCCAATACTTGTCTTTTGGAAACGTAAACATGAAAGCAACGTTTTACCTGTTGATGGCTGTACTCCTAATGGTACAAATGATTGCCTTGATGATACGTTTGTATATTCGTTAGTTGCCTATTACAAAATAGACGAAACAAGCACTGCTTCTGTTTGGTGTGACGAAACACCCTGCCCGTCTAGGATAGCTAGAGTAGAAATTAGTGACAACCCTACTGATGGTTTAGGTAACTACATTGGGGAAGTACCTGATAACGGTTACAATACAGCCAATATTGGCAATAGAGAAACACCAGGAGAGCTTGTCAGAGGTGGTGGAGATTTTAATCCAGTAGCAGTGTTAGTTAATTATATAGAAGATTTTAATCTCAATTCGGTGGATAACAATAATCTAGCTCAAATTACTATTATTGGTAATTCTCTGCGTCGCAGTCAAAATAATTTTAGTTGTATAGAAGATGATTCGACAACTCCTCCAGAGTATAAAGATTCGCCATATTGTCCTCAAGCAACTGCTCAAGTGGGTGGACGTAGTGGTTTTGGAGAATAGTAGATTGCAAATTTCAAAACTAATAAGTATTAAATTTTCTTATACAGAAAACAGATATGAAACCCTCAACTTTTTTATTCAAACTTTTACTCCAGCTTTCCCCAAAGCGTTCTATTTACCCTTTTAGTGTGAATGCAGGTTTTTCTCTTGTAGAGCTAGCAATAGTAGTTTTAATCATAGGTATATTGAGCGCGATCGCTGTCCCTGGTTGGAATGCTTTTGTCAATAGACAGCGCACCCGCACAGTTAACGATGGGGTATTTCGAGCATTGAGGTCGGCACAAAGTGATGCTAAGTTGAAAAAGGCAGATAGAATACTTGAATTCCGGGACGTTAACATTGATTCTGCAACAAATCCTAGCACAGGTAAACCTTATAACGATCCACCAAGATTCCATATTTATTCTACCTCTAAAACAACTCCAATACCAAATAGCGATGTATTGTGGAAATCTTTAGGAGCAAATGGTGAAATTAAACCAGGAATGGTTAAATTATCTATAAAAGAATGTCAAACTAAAGATGCTAATGATAACTGTACAGCTTATCAAGACGATGCAAACGATCAAATTAAATTTAACCATTTAGGTGCAGTGGAAATAGATGATCCAGCCCAAGAACTACCTTTTGCTGTTACTGCTTCTACAACAGATGATGGATTTAAAAGATGCGTAATTGTTGAAACAATCTTAGGTAGTATGAGAATAGGAGAAGGAGAATTTGATTCAGCAACAGGAGCAGGATGCCCATAATTTAATTTATCCCTATATATACCATAAAATAACTACTCTGTCAAACTAATTTCAGGTTAACGATAGGGCAAATTTTTTATCTTCAAAAACATCATCCTGTTTGACATCAAATTATTAATTACTAAAATAGTAAATAGGATTAAAAATACGAAATAAAAGAATATCAGGGTTAAAATGAAGACTAAAATCTCTACTTCCGTAAAATCAACTATTACTAAAAGTCTGACAATAAATTCCTCAGAAAAATTACTGAAACAACAAGAAGCAGGATATAGTCTCATAGAATTAACATTTGTTGTTCTAATTATTGGTCTTCTGGCAGCGATCGCCGCCCCCGGATGGTTAGCTTTCACCAACAACCAGCGCCTCCGCACTTCCAACGATAGAATATATCAAGCGATGAAAACTGCACGCAGTAATGCTATGCGGGATAAAGTTACTTGGCAAGCAAGCTTCCAAGAAAAGGATCAAATAGCTCAATGGGCAATACATCCAGAAACTGTTGATGCTCAAAAAGCTAACTGGCAAAACCTAGATCCATTTGTGAAAATAGATGATGAAACAACCCTCCGTCAATACTCGTCAACTAAAATTTGGAGAATAAAATTCAATTACAAAGGTCATCCCAACGGTTTCAGACGTATAACTTTATCTCTTCGGAGTGGAGGTACAGCAAAACGTTGTGTATTTGTCTCGACTCTTTTAGGAGCAATGCGAACCAGTAAAGAGCAGGCAAAACCTGACAAAAGTGGAAAATACTGCTATTAGAATTTGTAGGTTGGCTTTTGTTTCTCTCAACCCAACATTTTCTATTGTAGGGGCGAATGGCCATGTGCTAACGCAAAGCTCCGCTAACGCCCCTACAGGGTTTTGATTATAATGAGGTTTCCTCCATTTCCAACACTTGCCAAACTTCCTGCATTAACTCCTCTAAACCAATACCTGCAACAGCAGAAATAAGGAAAACTTTTCCCCCGCTCATCTCCCTAAACCTACTTACCAACTCTTGTATTTCTGCAGTCTCCACATCAACTGCATCAACTTTATTTAAAGCTAAAATTTGCTGCTTATCTTCTAAATTTCGCCCATAAGCTGTTAACTCATTTTGAATAGTCTCAAAATTTTCCACTGGATCAATATCTGTAATATCAACCAAATGCAACAATAACTTAGTCCGTTCGATATGCCTCAAAAATTCATGCCCCAAACCCAAACCAGCAGAAGCACCTTCAATTAAACCAGGAATATCAGCAAAAACAGTACCATCTCCCGTCGGTTTTCTCACAACACCCAAATTTGGCACTAAAGTAGTAAAAGGATAATTAGCAATTTTTGGACGAGCAGCAGAAAGAGATGCAATTAAAGTAGACTTTCCTGCATTGGGCAAACCAATAATTCCCACTTCAGCTAACAACTTCAACTCTAATCTCAACATTCGCACTTCACCCTCCAAACCAGGCAAAGCATATTCAGGAGCGCGGTTACTATTACTAAGAAAATGCTTATTTCCTAATCCACCTTTACCACCTTGAGCAACACAAAAAGTTTGACCTGGTTTAACCAAATCTCCCAATAACTCCTCAGTTTCCGCATCATAAATCATCGTACCAGGAGGCACTTCAATTAAGCGATCGCTCCCTGCGGCCCCAGTCATATTTTTTGGACCGCCCCGTTTACCATTTTCGGCCTTAAAAACACGTTGAAATTTAAAATCCAACAAAGTCTGGAGATGAGCAACGGCCACCAAAATCACAGACCCTCCACGGCCACCATTACCACCAGCAGGCCCTCCGGCAGGGACAAACTTTTCGCGACGAAAGGCAACCATTCCATCGCCACCTTTACCACCTTCTACTTGAATTTCTGCTTGGTCAATGAATTGCATAAGTGAAGTTCTCTCCCGTTAAATCAAAGATTATAACGGGAGCTTCTCAAACTAAAGATAATTGAATCCTTGTTTGCTGAAGTTTCTTGCCTCACAGGCCGATCAATATCTAAGCCTCCACAAGCAGACAAGATGATACCCACCTCGTGTAATGCTTTATTTAATATGTTAATTGCAGCATTCTCATCTCTATCTAAAACCGTTTTACATTTAGGACAAGAGTGAGTTCTAATTGATAAAGTTTTAGGCACTTTATGACCACAATTACTACAATTTTGTGATGTATTGTGAGGATTAACTTTAACTACATGAACACCGCGTTTGACCGCTACTGCATTCAACTTTTCAATAAAAGCACCCCATCCTACATCATAAATTGATTTTGATAGTTTAGTATTTCTAGCTAAACCTTTAATATTAAGGTCTTCTACAGCAATTAAATCATACTCTTTAACTAACTTGTGAGCAGTTTTGTAGTGAAAATCTTCTCTTTTTCTAGCAATATGTTGATGCAATCTAGCTATTTTATTTTGCGCCTTTTTCCAGTTATTAGAACCAATTTCCTTTCTGTCTGCTTGACCTTGTTTTCTAGCTAAATTAGAAGCAGCTTTTATATAGAAATTTGGGACAGAAACAGTTTCTCCAGTATTAGTAGTCAAAAACTCTTTTAAACCTACATCAATACCTACAGCAGTTTTGATATTATCTGTAGGAATTAAACTAGGTACTGACTTATCTTCTAAACTCAAACTCACATAATAACCATCAGCTTTTTTAGTTATAGTTGCAGTTTTGATAACAAACCCATCTGGAATAGGTCTATGAACTATCACAGGAATAGCACCCAACCTGGTAGTAATTATTTGTTTTCCATCAAACTTAATTACTGCTTTGGGATGATTAACTCTACTAAAACAGAATGACCTTAATTTACCTGATTTTTTGAATCTAGGTCGTCCTCCACGCTTACCAGTTTTATCAGTTATTAGCCAACTTTTCCAGGCTTTATCTAGTCTTTGTAAGTTAATTTGCTGGACTGCAGAATATATTTCCTTGTAATCGGGAAATAACTGTTTTGTCTGTTTAAGTGCTGATTGCTGAAAATAATAATCTGGTCTACTGGGAATCTCACCAATAGGACATGCAATTAATGAGCAACGGTCAACTTGACATCTAGTTCTATTCAAGCAGTCTAATCGTTGACCAAGAGCATAATTCCAATGTCTTCGTAACAGTTCTAGCCAATAATCAATTTTGACTGATTGTTCTAGAGTCGGCTTAATTTTGTAGCAATGAGTAATTATCATAATTTTTCTACTACTCTTTACTGTTATAGGGTGAACATCAATCGACACCTATATAAGTTTCCTCTCGGCAATTCCCCTCCCGTTAAATCAGAGATTATGACGGGAGACCCCTTGCCGAATCTAGTTGGGAAAAAGTTTAGTGAGGAAATAGCATTTTTCAGCAATATCCATCCCTTTTTGCCAAATTTTTAAATCTTTAAAGTTATGAATGTCAGGCATTTTTAACTTGTCTTTTAAATTTTACAGACGGTTTCATCTGAGTGAGTTAGAGCTATTACCAAGCAACAAATATTTTATCATTATTCCTTACTCCCTACTCCCTAAAAATTGTAACTATTTCCCTACTCCCTACTCCCTACTCCCTACTCCCTAACAATACCTAGACACATCTTCCTGACATTCATCTGCTAAATAAGATAAGGCACGGAAGCGCAAACCAACTAATTGATCGTATAGTGGGTTAAGTTTACACATAGCTGGAATGTGGGCTACTTTCTTACCAAAAATCACAACATCTCGCTCAAATGGACATTGGGGAGGAATCATTTTACATACCATGTGAGCTACTTTTGGATCGTGAATGTCCCACCCATCTAACCAGTCTTTTATCGGAGCAAGTACAGTTTGATGATGTTCGGGGTCGTGGGGAATAATAAAAGTGCCAGTATGTTCCGTTTCTTCCAGCCAACTTTCTAAATTATCTTCTTCTGCTTGTTCTTTAGCTTTTTCTAGATTCTTTCTAAGTGCATCTAAGGCTTTAACTTTTAGTCCTAGAGCATCACAATATTGATGGAGTATATCATCTTCAGTAACAGAATAAATTCCATCTGCCAAGGCTACCATCACAGCAGTTCTCATAAAGTTTTCTGCTATATTAGGATTTTCCCCAAAGACCTTGGCTAAATCATCTGGAGCAATAGGTTGTAGTTCTGAGATTTCAATTGTCGAAGCAAACTCTTCATGGCTAAAGTGGTCAAATAAATCTTTTTCTGTAGCATCAAGTTCTCCATCTGCATAAGCAACGCTCATGAGTCCTCGTAACCAAGTAGTAGTTTGTTCTTTGTTGAGAGAAGATTTTACAATGTTAGTCATGCCTTAACCTCTGATTAAATATAAGTTTTGTGATTTGCTCCCAGACCTAATCAAAAATTCTTAGCAGGGAAGCTACTAACTATATTTTACCTCAGTAGGCACAGCCTAAAATCCTCAAGTTTCTAATTTATTTGAAGTTTATTTGTTGCGGTTTATTTATGTACTAATAGCTACATTATTTTAGCTAAATTTTGGCTAAAACTTTTATCCATAGATAATAGCGTTTATTTATATGTAGTAATCAGGAATCAGATGTGACAATTGAGGTGTTCCTTAAAAATATACAACATAGCAGTTATTATATTCATATATATTCATTTTTTTCTTCTTCTCTGTTCCCTGGTCCTGGTTAAGTTTTCCCTAAAAGTATCAAATATCTCACAACTTAAATCATATTGCTATATCAAAGCTGTACTGCATGAAATATAGCTAAGTTTAGCAGTGGAGTTTATTTGTTTTGATCAAATATTTAGAGATTGAATGTATCAGGAAATATAAAAAGGAGATAGGGAACACTTAACTGGGAATAGGTATGGAGGTCCGAAGAAATACAAGGGC
>NZ_LGSU01001412.1 GCF_002260545.1 Hydrocoleum sp. CS-953
GTAATTCCCACAGTTATGAGGTACAGTTGTTTTTATTCTTTTCTATTCCCCATTTCCCCATTTCCCCATTTCCCCATTTCCCCTACTCCCTACTCCCTACTCCCTAAAACAAAAGAGTTTTGTACCTCACGCTTTTTGGGAATTGCTATAGATTGAGACAAGTGTTTCTTGCTATCTATCATAAGGATTTCATCCTCAAATGAAAACCCTCAAAAAGTTAGGATAAAAGGCAGACAGGCATAGAAAAATCAAGAGAAAATTATTCTTTCTACTTTCTCTGTATTTCCATAAATCACACAGTCTGCTTTTTTCAGCAAACCCTAATAATTATTAATTATTAATTATTAATTGTTAATAATTAAACTTACCTTTGTAGCAACAACAAAACTGTCTGCAACGAACCAACAAAAACACCTAAAACTCCACCCAAATTAACAATAGCTTGCAACTCATTTTTAACAATTACATTAACCGCAACTTCCAACTCTTCAGCAGAAGTACCTTTAATCCTGTCAATAATTACTTGATCGATATCTAAAATAGGAATTGCCATAGCGACAATATTTTCTAAATCTCGCTCCAAATAACGTTCTAAAATCAAAGCTAATTCTTGACTCACTAACTCCAGAGAACTATTCATTATTGATGAAGCTTGTAAACGATTAATAATTAAATCCGCAATATGCTCCCAATCAACAGATAAACTTACAGCCTGAATCAAATCAGCACCACGTTCTTGTAGATATAAACGTACACTATCCCGCATAGTATTTCTTAACTGACGTACCGTAGAAACAGGTAAATTTTGCATAGAAAGATTGTGTAACCATTCCTGAATTCTTTCTCTAACACCCAATGCAGTAATTAATTCCGTTAAGCGTTGATTAGTTAGCTCTCTCTCATCTAAACAAAAAGTTCTTAATCTAGTAAGAGTATTACGCAGCCCAAACAAATTAGCTACTACCCAATAAGTACCACTAGCTTTTTCACGAAAACCTTCATCAATAATTGAAATATTTTGATCTGTGAGAAAATCAATTAAAGTCTGTCTTAATACATCTGGCGGTAAAACAACTTTAAGCAACCAATCTGATAGTTGAGCCGCCTGCATTTCAGTTAGTTGAAACTCTAGCAAAATCTGGTCAAAAATTTGGTTTAGTTGAGCTTCCAAAAAATCTTCTCTCTTTGCCCAAACTTTAAGAAGTCGTGGCAAAGATTGACCTAATAAATCGCGCAGAATATTTGCTAGAATTTTAGTAGTTCTTGTATTTGTATCAAGCTTTAATTGTTCTAAAGCCATTCGCAATAGCCAAAGAATAGCTGCCTCCATCCGTTCAGTTTGTAACAAACGACGTGCTAAATTTTGCAACTCTGAAGGAGTTAACAAAGAACCCATTATGGTATCAGCAACTCGTTTTGCTAAACGTTCTTGGTTAGCAGGAATTAAGCCTGGAGTAAAGGGTAGCTTTCGTCGAAAAATATAATAAGGACGATAAGGACGAAATAGCATTTTTATAGCTATATCATTAGTGAAATAGCCAATAATTCCACCTGCAATTGGTGGTACAAAATAAAGCCAGATATTAGACAATTTTGATTACCTAAAAGCAAAGTTGAAAGCCCCGTCTATGGGTAAGCGGGAATGAAAATAAGGGAGATATTTAAGCTTGACAGTTTTAGCTAGACTGTGCTAACTTATCATAAAGTTAGGTAGAATAAATTTTTTAGTATAATTATCTTGTAACTGAGAAATAAATACTCCTTAAGTAATTAAGTGATAAAGAATCGTCTTAATAGGCAAGAAATTTTATTATGACTACATCACTAAAAATAATCTATTTCAGGTTAAGTTGACAATGATGGCTTTGACTTTGCCTAAATTACCTAAATTACTCGGTAAATAGATTTCTATCGAAAAATAATTAGAATGTATGTGGTGTTAATCATAAATTAGGGTTTGCTGAAAAAGCATGAGTTTTAGGAGTAGGAGTCAGGAGTCAGGAGTCAGGAGTCAGGAGTCAGGAGTCAGGAGAAATGGGTATGGAAGCGAGGAGGTCTCGGAAGAATTATCCCTTGATTTTTTTGCCTCGCGTCAGCCTAAAATCCTAGCTTTTTAAGCTTTTTACACCCAAAACCTTGTACTTTGTTCAGGACTTAAAAAGCCTAAAGATTTTATCTGTAAATGCTTTGAGATTTATTCAGCAAGCCCTAAATAAATATATTAAAACTTTTAGAGTTACATTAAGCTACTACTACAATTAGATTTATGTATTTACTGAGAGGTAGTATAAGTAGTCGTGCAAAATTATTTGTATATAATTTCGTCTCTAAGCCTGAACAGACTAAGAAGTTAATGCACAATTAATTTTGCTTAAGCACTTATTTAGAATGAAATAGACTTAACCATTTGCTAGTAAAATACTAAGCATCTCCCTAACTTTTAGTTCTGGGAATATTCAATTCAAATTATCTACCTTCAGAGAACTAATAAGTAAACTATTACAGTAATAATTTATCTATCAGAATTTCAACTAACACAAAAAATATTGCTCCTATTCCTATTAAGAGTGCTTATTTTTCATTGAGTAAAATTACTAAAGAAATTATTTTGTAATTACTAATATTCCCATCATCCCTCCAAAAATAGGGTAATGTTTGCAATTGACAAATCCGGCTTGATATGCTAAATTAACTTGCTCTAAGCCTGTAGGAAATTTGGTTAAACTAGGACTAATATAAGCATATTCCTTAGTTAACCCCAAATTACGAGCCACTGGAACTACAACCGTATCCAGATACCACTTTTGAAACCCTCGTACAGCCGAACTACTCGGACGGTGCATATCTAAAATTGCTGCCTTAGCATTAGGCTTGAGGACTCTATATAACTCTTGTAAACAAAGGGGAATATCCGAGACATTACGGAGACCATACCCCATCGTAGCACAATCGAAATAATTATCAGCAAAAGGCAAACTCAAAACATCAGCCTCAACCCAATCAATAGGACTAATCTTGCCCAATAAAGGGGGTTGGCGTTTACGAGCGATCGCCAACTGCTCCACAGAAAAATCGACCCCAAAGACCTGACCCGTACTTCCTACAAATTTGGCCAGCATCCAAGCCAAATCGCCACTACCACAACACAAATCTAGACAAGTAGAACCATAACTAGCCTCACTCCACATTACAGCCATTTGTTTCCAGGTTTTATGTATTCCCAGACTTAATAAATCATTCAGTTGGTCATAAACAGGGGCAATTTTATTAAATATGGCCTGAACCTCTGTGGAATCATCAATCATAGAATTAAGTCAAAATTTTCAGTTTCAAGCTATTCAAAGCTATATAAAGTCAACGCCAGTAATTGAGCTGAGACATTAATTGTACTCAGTTCTTCTGGGCGCAGTGTACTGGGTTGTTGCCATTGGAGGGACATCAAAGCTAGAAGTTTTTGCCGATGGGAAATTGGAATAACAATATGAGCGTTTATACCTGAAGTTTGATAATGTGAAACATCAGAAAGCTTAGTATCTTCTGAAACATTCATCACAGATTGTACATTCCCAGAAGCGATCGCTTCCATTGCCAGAGGGTCATTAGCCAACCAGTTATCAACCTTACCAAGCTGACTACTCAATCCTTGAATCGAGCTTAAACTATTATCCTCAATCAATTGTAAAATACATAAATCCGTAGAAAAAGTTTCACTATAAATAGATGTAATTTCTGCCAAAGCTTCTTCTATACTCCCAGACTTCTGAGAGACATCAACAACCGTATTTAACAAATCCAATTGAGTTTGAGACTTTTCCAGATATTCAGTACGTTGATTCAAAACTTCATAAGTCTGTGCAGCCTTTTGTACAACTCCCTTTAGCTCACAGGGGTCCCAAGGTTTAGTAATATACTTATATACCTGTCCAGAATTTATCGCCTCTACCAAATCTTCTATATCAGTAAATCCAGTGAGAATAATTCTGACTGTATTAGGGAACTGGGGCAAAGTTTTCCTTAAAAACTCTGTACCCTTCATTTCTGGCATCCTTTGATCGGAGATAATTACTGCCACCTCTCCCTCTAAGGCCAAAATTTCCAAAGCCTGAATCCCACTTTCAGCTTTGAGAACACTAAAATCTCGTCGAAAGGTGCGGTAGAGTAAGTCCAAATTATCTGGTTCATCATCTACTACCAGCATTTTAGGTTTCTTTTTTCTGGTTAGGCTCATCAGTTGAATTCTAATGCTATCTAACTGTTGAGGAATTGCTTCCATTCAAACAAACCCCTTCAATTGTATTTCTAAAGTAGCATAATAATAATTCTATGTATCAATTATAAAGAAATATCTAGTTTTGAATAATTATATAGCTATCAACTGTTACTTTACTACTTTATGAGGCTAATTGTTGATTAAGTGCCAGTTGCATTTTCAATTAAGCCCAGAATATCTATAGGCCATAGCAATATATAATAGTTAGATATTATAGCATAGTGAGACTACTAAATAAATCC
Organism: Hydrocoleum sp. CS-953; assembly: GCF_002260545.1. GTDB lineage: Bacteria > Cyanobacteriota > Cyanobacteriia > Cyanobacteriales > Microcoleaceae > Trichodesmium. The sequence goes on from NZ_LGSU01001412.1 coordinate 4,513, forward strand.
CGCGAGTCATTTAAAATCAGCAGGGTTAAAAGCGCCTGGCTCTAATATACTGCTCAAACTTTGGTAGCATGGTTATTTCAGTTATCAGTTAACACCACTTCCTACTGAAGTAGTGGTACTTAGACATTTTTCAGTTGTAAAAATAGCTGGAAGTCAGTCGAGACAAAGGAATTACGTCGCTCCCTAAAAATGCCTGGAAGCCTTGATATTTAAGGATTTACACCTTGTTAATATCGAACCATCTGCCTGTATATATTTGAAACTGTTTTGTAGTTTTGTTTTGTTTAACTTCCAGTAGGAGGCTGGAAATACTCAAACTGATTTGTTACATCCCCTTAAAAAGGGATTCTTGAGACCTAATTTTCTGGTCAAAAGTATATTCTATTTGCAAACAAAAAAGGTGCCCTCTAAATTATGACTGAAACACCACAAAATTCTACTAACGAGCAACAAAAATCAACAAATCAAGTAGATGCAGAAAACTTAATTGGTTTACTGCGTCGCAAAGAAAGTAATTGGGTAGAGTGGGGAAATGCTTGTGCTGCTCTACAAAAAGCTGGATATACTTCTCAGCAAATATTTGAGGCAACAGGATTTGAACCAGTACAGCAAAATCAGGTAATAGTCGGGTCTCAAGTATATACAAGTATTGTCAATGCCAATATTAAGGAAAATGCTTTATCGCCGAGCATAACAAATGTTCTATCACGTTTCGAGAGAACGGGTAGTGATATCCTCTACGAATTGAGAATTTTAACTCAGGAACAAAGAATTATAGCAAGTGAGTTTATAGTTGCTCATAATCTTGATGTGGATGATGCCAAAGATGTAGCAAAAGCGATCAAAGATTTTGCTCGGATGAAAACAATACCAGAAGGATTTTCTGATGCTCCAGGAGATATAGTAGCATATCAATGTTGGAAACAAGCAAGGCAACAAAATGACCTACAACATAGGTCTCGTCTAATTGCCAAAGGTCTCAAATTAGCAGATTCTCAAACAGCTAGAAAACAACTTGAACAACTATTAACTGATTTTACTGTTGTTTCTCAAAGAGCAGCTCCCCGTTTACCAGTTTATCGACTGGAGCAAGAAGAAGAGTTACCTCGTATTTTACCAGTAGTCGGAAAATTACCTCTGAACACAGAAGACTTTAAAGCGGTACCTATTGTTGAAGAAGTGGAACCATTTAGAATAGTCAAGTTTTCTGGTGGAGCGGGTGCTTGGGTAGCGATACCCGGATGGCGAGTTGTCATGCAAGCAGAAGATCCAGTAGTGCTGATTGAAAATAGCGATCGCTTACCTACTCCTATACCTGGTACTACTGAAGAAGTTTTATTAATTATTGATAGAAGTCAACGTCAATGGCATGAAGATGGTTATTTTATTGTAGACCAAGACGGTCAAATAGTAATGCAGTGGTTTGATCAGGAACCTAATATACCTTTACTTGGAAGAGCTTTGTTAGTCTTAAGACCTAAAAAGATTCTCGATCAAGAAATTATTAAAGACTTGTGGCAAGTTGAAGAATAAACATTTCAGTTAACGGTTAGTAGTGACACTTTCTGTTCCGGAATGCTCCGCAAACACGGAGTGTTACTACATCAGTTATCAGTAGGAAATGGTTTTGTTGCATGAAAGCATATAGCTGCAACACTTGCTTGTGCATATTGACAATAATAACGTGCGGAAACTGTTGTAACTATTCGACAATAGATAAATAGAACATCAACGTTGATGTAGAAAAAGGCTGAAACTTTTGCCTATAAAGGCTTTGAGGTTTAATTAGCCTGCCCTAACTATTGTCCAATAGATGAATATAACATCAATGTTGATGTAGGAGGGGGCTGAAACTTTTGCCTGTAAAGGCTTTGAGGTTTAATTAGCCAGCTATAACTATTGTCCAATAGATGAATATAACATCAATAATATCGCAAGAGAGGGATATAGCTGGGCAATGGATGCTCTATCGCTACTTTCATGCAATAATATAGAATCCGGATAATTACTATACCCTGCGTCCGCAGCGACTGGAACGGAGTGGAAGGTTTGCGGAGCATTCCGGAACGGATAGCAATCTCAGAGGTTTCACGAGATTGCTTCCTATCGTCGCTGCGGACGACTTTTCAACCGGATTCTATATAAAGCCGTAGGAAATACAAATTTTAGCAGGAAATATGTAAAGATTGAGAATTAGTTTTTGAGCAGTTAGTTACAAGATATCTTAAAATAAGAATGTATATTGTAGGGGCGTTTTCCTGACGGAATGCTCCGCAAACATGTCGCGTAGCGTTAACGCGCGTTGTGCGTTAGCTAAATAGCCATTTGCCCCTACGCATTGTATGACGAGCAAAGGAATTATATTACTTTGAAGCCAACGGATTTAATATTATTAATTGGCGTTGCACAATCAGGAATGATGAAATCTGAAAGTAGATATTTTTGGATAATTCTTTTCTCAATATATATACAGTTTAAAATCTATTATCATTCTTTAATGTGCAACCCCCATTAATTCATTATTTATTCTCTCAGGAGACATTAGTATCCTTGGAGAATTAAAAATTATCATAGCCCAGGAAAAGCTGTTTGGGTAGCATTCCGCAGGAAAGGATGAGCTAAATGCTAATAGCTGAATGTTTCTAGCAATTTCCTAAAGTCAGGCTAGAAATAATTTTACATCTTAGATTTCAAGCTTGATATATACTTTTACAAGTGTTGTTTAAGTTGATAAAATTGGTATTACATATCAATTTTATGAGGATGCAATTACAAAACTTTTGAGTATAATGAGGTACACTTTACAGCGCTTTTCAGATGGATAAACCACATCGTCACAACCAAAACTTTGTAGGGAGTAACCATGGTTAGTCCCTACTGTGGTCTACTCAAATGAAAACTGCTGTAATACTAATCTTTCTTCCCTATTCTCTTTTTACTAATCTCTCTTCCCTATTCCCTATTCCCTATTCCCTAGATAAAAAAATGACAATTCCTGTAATGAATCTGCCTTGGATAGATTCACCTTTTTTTGAACAAATTTTCAGTCAGTTAAATTTAGACAATAAAACCAAAGAACTTGTCAAACAATTTGCAGAACAAGGCTATGTAATTATAGACGACTTAGACATAGAAAATATTGGAGAAATTATAGACAGAATAGTTAAAGATTTAACTCCAATATATGGAGACAAAGGCAGAGTAGAATCAGCTTGGATTTATCACGATAGAATTCAAGATGGTTGGACATTCAATCAAGATGTGAAAAAAATTGCCACCGCTCCCAAAATTATTAATCTATTAAAAATACTTTATCAGCGAGAACCAATCCCTTTTCAAACCCTAAATTTCAGGTTTGGTACTGAACAAACTACCCATAGTGACAGTATACATTTTAGTTCAATTCCAAGTAGATTTATGTGTGGAGTTTGGGTAGCTCTGGAAGATATAGATGCCAATAACGGTCCGCTACATTATTATCCTGGGAGTCATAAATTACCAACTTTTGATTTAAACGATTTGGGAATTACAGGCAGTTATCAGAATAAACCTTATGATACTTATCCTATATATCAAGAGTTTTTACAGTCATTAATTGAACACAATAGTTTGGAAAAAGTAGAACTTTATGTAAAGAAAGGACAAGCTTTAATTTGGGCAGCAAATTTACTTCATGGAGGCAGTCCAGTTTTAGATAAAAATCGAACTAGATATAGTCAGGTGACACATTATTATTTTTCTGATTGTATGTATTATATTCCCTTACTTTCCGATCCATTTATACATAGAATTCATTTCAAAGAAGTTAAGAATATTATCACAGGAGAAGTAGTTAATCATATTTATAATGGTGAAAAAATTGAAATTCATCCAGAACAATATGAGATGGAAATATTAAAATCTGAAGTCTTACAATTTCAGGAGCAATTAGCAAAATTTCGACCTATTGCAATACAATCTCAGGATAAACTGAATGTCTTAAAACCTCAACTTCAAACTGTTGAGTCAGAATTAGAAAAATTACGAAGTCAGCTGTATAATTCTCAGACAGAGTTGGAGTTATTAAAATCTCAAAATCAGCTACTTGAGACAGAATTAAAAAGATTAAGAACGAAATTCTATCAAAATAGCTAAAAAGGAAGAAGTTCATTAATTGATAATGGATAATTAATAATGGATAATTATTTTTGAGCATAAGCACCATGACAAAATTGTTTAGTGTTTACCAAAAAAAGAGGTTCAAAGCCTCCCCTTTTAAGGGGATGAAAAGATAAAAGTTCATTATTTCAAACCTCTGGGTTTCCGTTTGTCATGCTGCGCAAACAGCCAGAGGTTACTGTTTTGCTGACGCAAAGCTCCGCTTTATATGTCGGCGACAGGCGTTAACGTTTGCGGAGCATTCCCTATACGAAAGTTGTGCGCCAGCAAAACGCTGCGCGACATGTTTGCGCTAGCATTCCGAAGGAAAGCTCCTCCGTAGGAGGCTAACTGTTAACTGATAACTGAAATAACCTACCCTAATGTGATATGAAGCATACAGTATAAAGGATTCAGTATGACAAAATGTGTAATTAATTTTGTGTACCTGCTTAATTATCAATTATCCATTGGTAAGTGGAAATAATTTGTGAAAAAAACTGTAGGGGTTTGGTTTCCTAATCCCATTTATGCTTGCTTTGGGAGACCAAACCACTACTATAAAATATTGCAACTTATGCCGGGATTACTATAGATATCTTTATCGTTTTACCCTTTTATTTCAAAATACAAAATTTACCGAATAATTAAGGTTTAAAGCCTTTCCTTTAAAGGAGAAACAAGAAAAAATATTCCTTTGATTCAATCCTCTGATTTTTAGGGAGAGGTAATTATCAATTATCCATTATCAATTATCAATTATTGAAGCCTTCTTCCTGCTTCCATTCTTCTTTTAAATCTCGAAAAAATAAGCATTACTATCGGGAAAATTACGAGGTTTTAAATAACCTGAATTCACCATTTTGAGTATAACTTTTTCTTTACTTTCTGCGACTGTTTCCAAGTCAGTGCGACATTCAATATCAGGATTAGTTGGTGCTTCATAAGGTAAGTCAATACCAGTAAATTCTTGAATTTCTCTTGCTCTAGCAAGTTGATAAAGTCCTTTGTTATCCCGTGCTTCACAAACTTCTAGAGGTGCATTAACATATACTTCAATAAAGTTCCCAATGCGTTTTCTTACCTCGGAACGAACTTCATTATAAGGAGAAATAGCAGATACTAAAACAATCACACGATTACGAGTTAAAAGATGGGCTAAAAAGCCAATTCTGCGGATATTTTCATCTCGGTCAGCTTTACTAAAACCCAAACTTTTACCAATATCTTGACGTACAACGGTACTATCAAGAATTTCTACTGTATAACCAAGCGATCGCAACTCTTCTGCAACAGCGAAACTTAGAGTAGTTTTACCCGCACCGCTTAAACCAGTAAACCATACTGTTACACCTGTTTGATTATTATTTTCCATTTACAAAATCCTCTTAAAAACAAAGTTTAAATCCTGACAAAAAAGGGATTTAAAATTCGATTAATCTATTGACTTAAGATGTTGACTATGATAAGGTAAATATTTACCTTGTAACAATTAATATCTAATTTTCTAAGATGTAAATACTAAATCAGTAATAAAAGTAATTGTCAACTCAAAAGATTATCTGAATCTCCCTAAAAAAGAATCTACCAGTAAATTTTTTCAATAAAAATTTAATTTTAATCCTTCCTGTTCCCTCTTTTCAAATTCTGTAACTAAGTATAATCAAATCTCTACGTTAAAACTTATTATTCATCATCAATGGAAAACATCAAACATATTGGTACTTGGTTACGAATACTTCGTCAACCTCAGTACCGTTGGCTTTGGTTTGTAGCTGCCGCACTTATCTATGTAGGAATTCTTCTGTTTCCCATGACAGGAGTAGAAAAAGAAGCAAAAGGAGCCTTAGCAGTATTTGGAGTTACAGCTTTCTTGTGGGCAACTAATACCCTACCAGTAGCAGTCACAGGCTTAATGGTACTATTTTTAATTCCTCTCAGTGGCAGCATGTCCGCTACAGAAACTTATGCCTATTTCGGCAACAAAGCAGTATTCTTTGTATTAGGAGCATTTATTCTAGCCAGTCCCATTCAACGCTCCGGACTTAGCACTCGTCTTGCTTTAACAGTAGTTTCCCGTTTTGGCAATAGTCAAAATACCCTAATTGCCTCGATTTTAATTCTTTCAGCGGTAATGTCCTTTGTGATTAGTTCTTATGCAGTCACGGCCATGCTATTCCCGGTGGTTATAGAAGTTGTCCAAGCAGCAGGGGCTAAACCAGGTGGACGTTTTGGCCTAGCAGCATTTTTAGCCTTGGGATGGGGTTGCGGTATTGGTGGTATCGCAACTTTACTGGGGGGCGCGAGAGCGCCTCTAGCATTAGGAGTTTTGCGCAGCACAACAAAAGGAGAATACGATATCACCTTTGTGGAGTGGTTTATTTGGTCTATTCCTTTAGTTGTCCTCATGTTAATAGTTTGTTATTTTCTTCTATTACGAATAGGAAAAGGTCAAGTAGTTTCTTTATCTAATGCCCGAAAATTTCTGGGAATTAGAGCAAAAAGCCTGGGCGCAATTTCATCGAGAGAAGTTGGTACATTGGTATTAGTGACGGGAATAGTTTTGTTATGGATTTTTAGAGGAAAAGCTTGGGGACTAGATACAATAGCTTTTTTTGGGGTGATGTGTAGCTTCATTTGTGGTTTAGCAAGTTGGCAAGAAGTAGAAGAGGATGTTAACTGGGGTATTTTTTTGATGTATGGTAGTGCTATTGCTCTAAGTGCAGTTTTAAGAGATACGGGAGCAGCACAAGCATTGGCAGAAACTTTATTGGGATCGTGGATTAATTCTGGTATTGTTTGTTTTGTGGCAATGGTTTTGATTATTACTTTTTTGACAGAGGGAATGAGTAATGCTGCTGCGGTGGCAGTTTTGATGCCAGTTGGACTTGCTTTGGCTGCTAAATATGGAATAGATCCAAGGGCAATGACTTTGGGTATTACTCTACCATCGGGTTTAGCTTTTCTGTTACCAGTTAGTACCCCGGTAATGGCCATTATTATGGGTAGTGGTTATGTGTCGCCTTCTGAAGCTTTTAAGCGTGGCTTGTTGCTAAAATTAGTGGGGACTTTGATATTCTTGGTAATGGCGAAATTTTATTGGCCTTTATTTGGGTTGGGAGTGTAAGAAATGAGTATCTGGTTGGTGGTTGCAAACCCCTACGCTTACGATAAAGCAATGTGGAAAGCAGTCTCAGAAGCACAACAAAATCAAACTAAATTGAGAGTTGTATTTTTTATTAATAATAACTCAATTCATGATGTTATTGGTGAATTGGGGCAGAGTGGTTGGTTGGGATCTAATCCTTTGCATAAATTACAAAATTCTATGTTGGAAGGTTATCGCGCTTTAGCTGGTGATGTTTTGAAACGGGTGAAACGCAAAGCAAAAGGAAAGGAAGTGGAATTAGAAAGTCAGGAAGTAGTAGAAAGACGTACTATAGAGGAATATATTTTTGAGGTTGTAGAAGAAGGTGCAACAAAAATTGTGATTGCTGGTCCGCAATTACTTACTGCTAAAATCGGAGAATTACCAAATATAGCAGAGTATATTGAGGAAGATTAGGAATTTTAACGAAGTTAGAAGTTAGAAGTCAAATTCTCACTTTATTTTTTTGATTGAAGATGATGAATTTTAGGCTAGGATATGTTTTTTTACCGAATAATTAAGGTTTAAAGCGTTCTATTTCAAGAGAAACAATGAATTTATTTTCGTTTTATTCAATCCTCTTCCTTTGAGGTAGAGGTAATTATCAATTATCCATTATCAATTATTGAATGTTCCTCATTCTTTTTATCCCTGCCATAGTTTAGTTCATTTATTTAG
>NZ_LGSU01001413.1 GCF_002260545.1 Hydrocoleum sp. CS-953
ATCTTAGACTAATAAATTTTTTTTCAACTATTCCCTATTCCCTATTCCCTATTCCCTATTCCCTGCTATAGATAAATTTTAACGGCTAGTACCATCTTTTTGTGGAATAGGTGGTTGTTCATTTTTTTGATAATTTTTTGGCTGCTGAATAATAGTTTTTTCAGTTTGAGAGAAACTATGATTGAATTTATTTGTTTGTATTTCCACCCCTTGTACCATCGTAATATTTATTGTTATCAACAATCCAACTGAAAGAGAATCAAGTTTATTATTCATAATTTTCTTCCTGGTACTTATTTATCTATCAGAAAAAATATGATTGTTTATGCAAACTTGATTCTTTAAAGCTGGAAAAATTCAGTATTTTTACTATTATCCTAACTCAGGGCAAAAATTATAGAGATAGCTTTTCTCAAGTTACTGAGGTACAGTTGTTTTTCTTCTTTTCTATTTCCTGTTTCCTTATATGAAATAGAAAAAATTGTGCAAATATACGAATCACCCCATCTCCCTATCTCCCTAACTACTCCCTGGATTTAAAGAAACATTTTTATGTTGTCTTGGTAGCTATTTAATTCATCACTCAAACTCCGCAAATCTTGAATTTCTTCAGAATTATTCAAGTTAGCATTCCGCAATTTATTTTCTAGTTCTTGCAATAATCCGGCTGAATCTTGCACCATTGTCTGTAGACTAAAAATTTTTGCTTGCCGAGTATCTTTTCCAGCTTTTGCTAACTGAATATTCCTTTCTAAACTAGCAGCTAATTGTTGTAAATGCTGTTGAGAAATACCGTAGCTCGACTTTTGCTTACTCTTAACTTCTAATAGTTGTCTTTGCAAATCATCCACAGATAATAAAGCCTCATTATTTGGTAATTTTCGAGAAACTTCTGTAATTTTTTGGGGCAATTCAATCGAGCGGTTACAAACTGATTGAACTGTTACTAATAAATCCATGTGGAATGTTTCACCCCCTAACAATTGATTGGCTTCTTGACGCAATATTTCAGCTTTTTCTGCCAAACTTTTTGCCAATCCAGAAATAACTTTTAATTCCTGTTCTAACTCTTTATTTGCCAAATTTTGAGGATTAGCCTCTCTAGACTTCAACACTGTAGCACTTGCCACAGAAATAGCTGCAGTAGCAGGTAAAATCACCAAATTTGGGAACCTAAAAAATCGGATGCCAGCCACTAAAATAACTCCACCTATTAATATAGATATAGGATAATCAAACGGATTTACTAATTTCATATTTTCCTCCAATAATGACTTACCGAATAATTAATAATTAATATAGCAATTCCCAAGAAGCGTGAGGTACAAAATTCGTTTGTTTTAGGGAACACTTAACTGGGAACACTTAACTGGTATGGAGGGAATAGAAAATAAATTAAAGATAGGTGTACCTCATAAGCTTGAGAAACGCTATAGTTAATAATTAATAATTAAGAGTTGATAGTCAATTAATTATTCATTCAACAATTCACGCCTTAAAGCCTCTCCCCCTTTGTAATTAATAATGAATAATTAATAATTGATACGCCATAAAGAAGCGCGAGCTAGTCTGTTATAAATCATGAATGCTTCACTCTAAATAATTGTTAATTGTTAATTGTTAATTGTTAATTATTCAGAAGGGGTAATTATTAATTATTAATTGTATTCCTAGGTCATGCTGCGCAAACGGCACCTCGTCACATGAACATTGTTAATTGCTGAAAATAACTAAGATAGCAATGTGAAATGACTCGTGAAAAAAAGACGTAGGGGTTTGCTTTCCAAATCCATTATGCACTTGTGTTTGGAGACCAAACCCCTACAACCAAATATTAGAACCTATTTAGGATTGCTATAGACATCTCCAATAATAAAAAATCAAATCAATTATTGCACTCTTATTCATCAATTTTTTCCCCCTACTCCCTGTTCCCTACTCCCTACTCCCTATTTTAAAATTCTGTTTGTAGATCGGACATTAAATTAACAATAGTTTCTGGGTTTCCCTGACGATAATAACCACCATTTAACTCAGCAATTTGTTTCAAAACTTGAGCATCAAACTCTCCCTTTTTTCCATAACCAATAGTAAAAAAAGCAATCCTTTTATCAGACTCAAATCCACTTTGTTTCAGGTTATTATTAAGTTGTTGNCTATTTTAAAATTCTGTTTGTAGATCGGACATTAAATTAACAATAGTTTCTGGGTTTCCCTGACGATAATAACCACCATTTAACTCAGCAATTTGTTTCAAAACTTGAGCATCAAACTCTCCCTTTTTTCCATAACCAATAGTAAAAAAAGCAATCCTTTTATCAGACTCAAATCCACTTTGTTTCAGGTTATTATTAAGTTGTTGCAGAGAAATTTTAGAACCAGAGTCTTGCCCATCAGTTAAAACAACCACAGCATTAATAGCATCAGCACGGAGATTTTGCTGCAATAAATTTCTAGCATCCAAAGCAGCATCATAAAGTCTAGTACCACCATTCGCCCTCAAACCACTAATAAACTGAAAACCCCGATCGCGACCTGCAGCACTACCGTCAACCCAAACTGGAGTGCGTATTTGAGAGTCAAAGTCAATCAGACCAATTTTTTCTTTCGGTCCTAAACCTTCAATATAGTAGCGCAAAGTATTCTGAACTGCTGGTAATTTGTTACCTCCCATAGACCCGGAAGAGTCAACCACTAAAACTACCTGAGATGGTTTCTTCGCAAATTGTTGCCAAGACTTAATCATGGCATCAACTACTTCTGGTCGGGGAGTCCGCAGAGAATCATATTTAGCATTGGGGTCAACTCCGTATTGAGGAGAAAATTTTGCTCCCAATGACACCCCTGGTATCCCNGCTGGTAATTTGTTACCTCCCATAGACCCGGAAGAGTCAACCACTAAAACTACCTGAGATGGTTTCTTCGCAAATTGTTGCCAAGACTTAATCATGGCATCAACTACTTCTGGTCGGGGAGTCCGCAGAGAATCATATTTAGCATTGGGGTCAACTCCGTATTGAGGAGAAAATTTTGCTCCCAATGACACCCCTGGTATCCCTGGTCTAAGACCTAAGTCTGTCAGAATTTTTTGGGTAGTAGGCGATCGCAAATAATCAATAACTTTTTCCGCAGCTTCTTTTTCCTCGTCACTTACCCAAGGAGCAGTTGGCAAAATTGCTCTCATGTTAGAAGTAAAAGTAGAGTTGGGATAAACTGCTTGATACCGAGTTTGAATATTAGCAGTATTTGCCTCAATGACAGAAGACTCATAAACAGAAGCGATGGATGCCCAAAACGGACCATTTTTTACCATATCTTCAGCTAAGGAACTGGTGGAAACCCCGTAGCGAGTAACTTTGCTCTGAATTTTTTGAATTTGGGGTTGATATTGTTGCACGTCCGCAACGGTGAGTTGTTCGGCGCGTTTATTGGCAACGGAGGCAAACTGCGCAACCAAAGTTTGTAAACCAGAATTGGAACGAGTGGGGGAAGTATGAACATAATGTATTGGCAGTTGGGGACTACTTGAGTCTAGGTCTNCACGTCCGCAACGGTGAGTTGTTCGGCGCGTTTATTGGCAACGGAGGCAAACTGCGCAACCAAAGTTTGTAAACCAGAATTGGAACGAGTGGGGGAAGTATGAACATAATGTATTGGCAGTTGGGGACTACTTGAGTCTAGGTCTCGGTGAGTTTGAGCATTGACGAGAGCTTGATATATATTTGATTGTTTTTGTAACCCAGGTGCGACCTCTTGTGATGCCATGAATACCATTGGACTATTTGCCAACAAAGGTGCGTCAGTAATTTGAGGAATATAATTTTGTCCGGGATAGACTTGATTAATTTTGTATAAGAGTTGGGAATGATAAATTTCCCCATCTACGGAAATTAGGGTGGGAAATTCTGGGGAGTTTGGTTGAATAGCTCCACTTTTCAATTTTTGGGAGAGAGAAACTATTTCTGTCACCACATCCCCACTACCTTTTGCTTCACATTTCAAGTAAAAAGGTTTGCCATTATCAAGTTTGAGATTTTGTTGACTGAGTTGAGTGGCAGCTTGGTTACAGAATTTTTCTAAAGCGCTGCCGACTAAAAATTTGACTTCAACACCTGAAGAATTTGGGGAATTATTGACTTGAGCGCAAGCTCCCAGAAATAGAAGTCCTAAAGTAGGAATTAGACTTGTTTTTTGCCAATTGATTTTCATTTTATTCAGTTGTAATCTAAATTTGTTCTATTTAAGTAGGTGAGCATAAATAAACTTAACGAGGGTAGGGCGGGTTTTTAGGAATAAATTGTTAATTTATCAAAATTTTGCTTAAACCCGCCCCTACAATTTTTTTTAACGTTTAATTAGACCTACCTACTTATTAATCAGCCATTTATCCCTTTTTTATGCAAAAAAAATAGGCATCCCATAGAATGCCTTATGAATAATCAGCTTTGTTCTATATTGATTAATCAGCTAAAATTTCAAAAATTATGCAAATCAAGCAAATTCCAGATTACAGAACTTTTCAGGTTGATGACCTCAAGTCAAAACCAAAACCCAGTAGGGATGTTCCATGGAACGTCTCTACTGTGTTCTTTTAACTTTTGACTTTTGACTTTTAACTNAATAGGCATCCCATAGAATGCCTTATGAATAATCAGCTTTGTTCTATATTGATTAATCAGCTAAAATTTCAAAAATTATGCAAATCAAGCAAATTCCAGATTACAGAACTTTTCAGGTTGATGACCTCAAGTCAAAACCAAAACCCAGTAGGGATGTTCCATGGAACGTCTCTACTGTGTTCTTTTAACTTTTGACTTTTGACTTTTAACTTGATTTAATTCTTACTTTTGACTTTTGACTTTTGACTTTTAACTTTCTTACTAGTCAATTACCCAATAACCATTTTGTCGCCAATATTGTTCTCTTAAAGCCATTTCTAAGTCATCTTGTTGAATCCAACCTTGAAACATGAGTAGTTCTCCAAGTTTTTGACGGCATGAAGCTTGGACATCTATTGCTTGGTCTAATTGAGCTTGGGAAATTAAGTCTCTGCGGATGAGAATTTCACCTATTTTCATCATTGTATTTTACCTGTTTAAAATTATCTGATTTTGTATCGGCACCCTAATAACTGACTCTAGTTATAAGTATATATCTAAATCAATACTTAATAATCAGTTAGTTTCTGGATATTTATGCAAAATTTAAGATCGCCAGGGATAAAAGTAAGAAACTCAAGTCTCCTACTATATTCTTCATCAATCAAATATGGTAAATTTACAGATACTCCTAACACTATTTACAAAAATTTATATTTCCTTATCCCACAATAATGGATTGTTTCATCTTAAGTGATGCAATAGATGTACGTTGGGTTGAGGCACGTTTTTGCTGACGCAAAGCTCCGCTTTATATGTCGGCAGCCGAAACGCTGCGCGACATGTTTGCAGAGCATTCCCTATACGAAAAAGCGCAGCTTATCCGTTAGCGCAGCTTATCCGTAGGATAAGGATAAACCCAACAAAAATCTTTCTCCCCTACCCCCCTACTACATAATGCACTATTTTAGCTGAAACAGTCCAATAATATAGAGAAGGTTCCCAAATGAACATCTACTGATTAATCAGAGGAGCAGTTAAGACCTTCTCAAACTCTCAAATATAGAAATTTAACTTCGTGCCTTCTAAAGTTTGGTAAGCATTCAGCCGTCAGCCTCTTTCAGACGAGCTGCCTCTTGCCTCCTCCGGAGGAGCTGCGCTAACAGAGGAGCTATCCTACGGAATGCTCCGCAAACGCTTTTCATGTCGCTCCGCGAAACGCTAACAGCTCTCAGCGTTCCTCGTTTNGCATTCAGCCGTCAGCCTCTTTCAGACGAGCTGCCTCTTGCCTCCTCCGGAGGAGCTGCGCTAACAGAGGAGCTATCCTACGGAATGCTCCGCAAACGCTTTTCATGTCGCTCCGCGAAACGCTAACAGCTCTCAGCGTTCCTCGTTTATTTCAATTTATATTTGACCATTACTTTGCAGGACTACCCAAATATTAAATCAGATCTCCCAACACAACTGTTGTTATAACAGAATGTGACTCCTGACTGCTAATCAATGTGTAAGACAATGCACGTCCACCCACAATAAAAAGTTAATTGTGATAAATCATGCACATGATCGACCTGCTCAAAAATTTAGGAGATGATAAAAATATAGAGATTTGATACATGAGGAGTACCTCAAAAGAAAAGTATCAACTAACTTCTATAGGACTTACGCAACGACACTAATTATACTGGGTTTATCTGGAATGATGACCAATTAATAAGCTGTATATAGCGTTCCTGCGTAATTCCTGATCAATTCAAAAAACAAGGAGAAAATTATGCTTACTGGAACTCAAACAACTACCACTCGTCCTACTCTTACCCTTGGTAGCACTGGTGAAGATGTGAAAAATTTACAAACATTTTTGAATGCCATTATTGCTAATAATAGCTTAGTAGTTGATGGAATATTTGGTGTAGCAACAAAGGAAGCTGTCATAGCTTTTCAAAACGAATATGGTGGTTTAACTGCGGATGGAATTGTTGGTCCCCAAACTTGGGGAGTAGTAGATACAATTGTTCGCACTACTCTGTATTTTGGTAGCACTGGAGAAGATGTAGAATATCTACAAAGACGGTTAAATGGTATTAGCTCTGCTTCCTTGGTAGTTGATGGAATATTTGGTGTAGCAACAGAAGAAGCTGTGAAGAATTTCCAAAAATTCCATGGTTTAACTGTGGATGGAATTGTTGGTCCCCAAACTTGGGGAAAATTAGAATTGATCGATGTTTAGAGTTTAATTCACTAATCAAAACTTAGGCTAGGGCGCTATATATAGCATCTACTAATTGAGGCGATCGCTGACGCAAAGCTCCGCTTTTTCGTATAGGGAATGCTCCGCAAACATGTCACGTAGCGTTTCATGTCGGCTCTTAGCCGAAAACGCTTGAAAATTTATAGCGATATAGCTGCCGCACTTGCTCCGCCTTTCATGTCGGCGACAGCCGAAACGCCTCAATATTTCTGCCATTCTTAAAGCAAGAGAAAAAAATACCTATCAAATAAAAATAGCCCTGAATTTTATTGTAGGCTTTTTCAGCTATTGGAGCAGATAATCTGATAGTAAATCATGTTTGACTGCTTCAGAAAACTGATATAAAACGTCATAACAAGTGGCATTTTAATGTTTACTTCATTTGATGATTTTAGTAGATTGGCATTTAGAGCAGTGGATAGCTAGAAAATGAAATTTCATATCATGTCCCCTGGTATTGTTTGTGTAAAAGTTGGGGAAATATTTACCTTATGTAAGGTTTTTCCTTCCCTTCTTCCCTTCTTCCCTTCTTCCCTTCTTCCCTCCTTCTTCTTCCTTCTTCCTTCTTCCTTCTTCCTTCTTACTTCTTACTTCTTCCTTACCTTCTCACTTGCAATACCGATGCTACCGGACATGATATCAATTTATATTTAACCATTACTTTGCAGGACTACCCGTTCATTTTCATTGCTAATAGCTAAATGCTTACAACTTTTGACTTTTGAATTTCACCTAATCGGACTATATCCTGCTTCTTTAATTAAATTTTGCCCTTCATCTGTCAATAATAATTTTCCATAAGCTTCTCCAGCTTTCTCATCAAAAGAACCATCTTTTTTCACAATCACAAATAACCGTCTTGTGATGGGATATTTTCCATTTTCAAATGCTTCTAAATTCGGTTGATTACGATTTTGTTCGGAACAATTTTCTGGTGGTACAAAATCACCCTTGTAAGGAACAACAAAATTACCTCCAGATTCAAAGGCAATTGCTAAAGGTTTCACACTACACTGAGGAATAACTTCTGAAGCTGTAGCAAAATAAATTGCACCTTTATTTGCCTTTACCTCTCGTAAAGCTTTAGTAGTTGTAGGAATAAAAATCACATTTTCACCAAATTTTTTGTTACTTAAAATTTCTTCTTGAAAGAAAGGAGTTGTACCACTATAAACAGGACGAGAATAGGGCAAGATTTCAATATTAGCTCCTCCTATTTCACTCCAATTTTTAATCTTACCAGTATAGATATCCTGAACTTGTTTTAAAGTTAAACCTGCAACATCAAGTTCGTGATTAACCACAATAACAATTCCATCAATAGCAACAGGAACTTGCTTCAGTTGAAACCCTCTATTTCTTGATCTCTGCAACTCAGCATCTGTTAGAGGTCGTGAAGATTCGGCAAAAGAAATTTGACCTTTGATTAACATTAAAATCCCAGTTCCTGAACCAGGTGGTAAGCTAGGATGTTGTTTATAACTCAACTTAAATTCTGGAAAAATATCTTCGATTTTTGGATTAACTTTACTGCGAATTGGTGCCCAAGTAGTGCTGCCTCCATGTAGCCAATTACCGTTAGGAATCTCATAAATATAAGCAAAACATTTGTCAGATTTGATTTTATTTTCTGGAGAATCTACATTCTGAACAACTTCTTGGGGGCAACGAAATAATGGAGGATTTTTTACTTCTGGTTCTGGTTTTTCTCCTATTAGCCACCAAATTACTCCACCAACTACCAATAAACTTATAACTCCTAATAAAAACAAAGTTTTTTTGTTCAGCAATGAACCAATAGTTTTAGGAGTAGAGATTAAATTATTAGTAAGTTCTTGCCAGGTTAAAGGTTTATTTAAGGCTGATTCTCGAATAAATATTGTTGGCAACCACATTGCACCTGGATATTTATTCTCAAAATATTCCAGACGTTCTCTAGCAGTATGAACGGAAGTAAATAAGGATTTATTATTAGTAAATTCTGCAAAAAAATAGTCTAAAAATTTGACTGCTACTTCATCAGGTATTGGTTCTCGCATAACAATACTACGGGGCAAACTTAACTTAGCTAATTGACTAGCTAATCCCAAACCATCACAGGAATTAAAGATCGCTAATTGTAATCCTTTATCTATTACATATCTGAGAGAATTATTAAACTCGTCAATACTTAATTCATCAGAGTTGTTAAGAGAAATACAGCCAATTGTACCATCTTCTTCACTGCGACTATGACCAGAAAAAATAAATATGTGGAAACCTGATTCTTGTCTTAATGTATTAACAAATTTTTCTCGACTGGGCTGTTTTAAACAGATAACTTCAGCTTCTTTTTCCTGTAATTTTTGCACTATTTATATATCTAGATTTGTATTAATTCCCGCGCTTTTTCCAACTACCAAAAGGACTCTAATTTTGCTACAGCTAGGATAAGGTTTAAGTTCACCTTTACCGAATTATTAATTATTAATTGTTAATTAAATAATTGTGGTTTAAAGCCTCCCCTTGGATAGGGGAAAAAAGTGCTAGGATATTTCCCAATCTTCAATCCTCTCGGTTTTAACCAGAGGTAATTATCAATTATCCATTATCCATTATCAATTAATGAACTCTAGCTCTTATAGCAATTTCTGCTTGAGGAAACCGAGATGTTAATAAACTCCATTCTTGCCAAGGTAGTCGTCGAAGTTTAGGGTTTTTCACATCTAAAAATACACGAATTTCTGAGCCAGAATTTTCCAATGAACTAAACACAGAAATTAATTCTTCTCGGATAGGTCGCTATTGACGCTCATCAGAATCTAGCCATTGATTAATATAAGTTTTTACCAGTTCTCTTTGTTCTAAACTAGAGTAAGAAATAGTTTGTTTGGGGCTAATTCGAGTCGCAATTTTACGAACCTCATCTAATTGGTTATAAGCTAATTGCCAATTACTCAAGGATGATTCTAATTCTGATGGTAAAGGCGGCAAAAAACCATCAATAGAATCAAATTTACTATCGTTAGTAGTGAGAGTAACAGGAAACCCAGGAGCTTCAGTTTCGATTAGTTTAATCTTAATAATACTCATACTGGCATTATATTTCATTCTATTTTTTCATGATATTTTGTATTTTAAGTTCCCCCCAAAAAAATTTTGCTGCTCTTCAGTTAGAGGGAGTTTATAATAAGTTTATACATAGATAATTACAGTAAAATCCTCTACAAAATAGCAAAAATATTAAGATATTTGCATTCCTCCTAACACCTAATACCATTTCTCAAAAAGTTTTCTACATTTGGTTAAGCAGGGAAGCAGGGGAGTGGTAGGGACGTTGCATGCAACGTCCCTACAGAGAAGTAAAGATAAGAATAATTAACCCACATTCCGCACGACAAAATGTAGTACAGAAAGAGGAGAAAACTTGAGTAAGTATTTAGACTTAACAATAAATAGTAGGAGGCGATCGTAAATTAATAGATTAATGACCCATCCCCACCCTCATTTTTCGGGAATGATGTTANCCCACATTCCGCACGACAAAATGTAGTACAGAAAGAGGAGAAAACTTGAGTAAGTATTTAGACTTAACAATAAATAGTAGGAGGCGATCGTAAATTAATAGATTAATGACCCATCCCCACCCTCATTTTTCGGGAATGATGTTAGCTCAAAAGCTTATCCGTTAAGTGTTTCAACTTCCTAGTCGCTTCTGCCGTACTCCATAAATGCTTTTGAGAATGATATCAGTTGCGGGAACTTACAAATAGACATCTTCAAAAATTGCCAAAGTCCCTCTATCACTTGAGCGATCGCATCTTAAATAATTGCCAAGCACTTAATTTTACACTACTATTCAATCGTTGATTATTTTAGCCCTTTGCCTGCTTTGATCTCCAGTTTCTNAAATAGTAGGAGGCGATCGTAAATTAATAGATTAATGACCCATCCCCACCCTCATTTTTCGGGAATGATGTTAGCTCAAAGCTTATCCGTTAAGTGTTTCAACTTCCTAGTCGCTTCTGCCGTACTCCATAAATGCTTTTGAGAATGATATCAGTTGCGGGAACTTACAAATAGACATCTTCAAAAATTGCCAAAGTCCCTCTATCACTTGAGCGATCGCATCTTAAATAATTGCCAAGCACTTAATTTTACACTACTATTCAATCGTTGATTATTTTAGCCCTTTGCCTGCTTTGATCTCCAGTTTCTTAACTGAGTAGATAGTATCTTTGACAACTGGGAGGAAAAAACTTCAATAATTCTAAACGCTCATAAGTTAGATTAGATATGCTCTTAACTCCAGAATTAATTAATAAATGAATCGACTGAAAACATTGAAATATCCAACGTAAAGTCGGTCTATTAGTAGGACGGCCTAATTGATTTTTTACCGTAGATTGAGTACGGTTTAAGGTTTGGCGTAGTTGACGTTGACCTAAAGTATAGACCAACAAACATAAACCCATAATTAACCCCAAAGCTTCAATTCTATGGGGGGATTTAAGGAAGACACTATCAGTTAAAAATAGGGGGTCTTTAAGAAACCTGAAACCTCTTTCAACCGATTGTTGTCCTTTGTATTTAGACAACATTTTTTNCCAACAAACATAAACCCATAATTAACCCCAAAGCTTCAATTCTATGGGGGGATTTAAGGAAGACACTATCAGTTAAAAATAGGGGGTCTTTAAGAAACCTGAAACCTCTTTCAACCGATTGTTGTCCTTTGTATTTAGACAACATTTTTTCTGTAGTTAATTCCATTTTATCTAGGACATTTGTTGCCAATATAAATCGACCTGCTCGTTTTTTTTCTAGTTCTATTTTTGAATCTCTTAAGCTCACTTCAACTATGACTTTATAAGGAAAATCTAAATCATATTTCTGCTCTAATTCTTGAATATTAAATTGTTTAAATTCGTGATATAAAAAGTTTTTAAACAGCTTTCTTGCTGCTGTTTCTGCATCTGGTATACAAGCAAACTTTTCAGATTTTAAGGTGCGCAGTTTTTTGTTAACTTCAACTCGTTCTTTCTGGATTTTTNGCTCACTTCAACTATGACTTTATAAGGAAAATCTAAATCATATTTCTGCTCTAATTCTTGAATATTAAATTGTTTAAATTCGTGATATAAAAAGTTTTTAAACAGCTTTCTTGCTGCTGTTTCTGCATCTGGTATACAAGCAAACTTTTCAGATTTTAAGGTGCGCAGTTTTTTGTTAACTTCAACTCGTTCTTTCTGGATTTTTTTCTCTAGATTTTTTAAATCTGATTCTCGGCGCTGTTGACTTTCAACTATTAACCATCTTTGTTGAATTCCTCCGTAGGTTTTTGAGAGTTCTTGATAGCTGTATCCTTTAATCTGACTGGGAGTAAGATCATATCCATCTATTTCTTGAACTAGCTGATGAGCTGCTTTGATACGAACTGGGACTCGGCTTAACCATTTAATATTTGTTAATAACTGGAGATNGTTCTTGATAGCTGTATCCTTTAATCTGACTGGGAGTAAGATCATATCCATCTATTTCTTGAACTAGCTGATGAGCTGCTTTGATACGAACTGGGACTCGGCTTAACCATTTAATATTTGTTAATAACTGGAGATTTTCTTGGGTATATAAAGCACTATCTGCCACCATTAAACTGTCAAAATTTAACTGATTTTTAAACTCTTTCATGGCTAAAACAAAT
>NZ_LGSU01001414.1 GCF_002260545.1 Hydrocoleum sp. CS-953
AATCTTAGCACTTACTCCCATATCGTTAAGCATTTTTTGAATCTCATTTTGATAAATTTCATTCATTATAATTACCTCATCAGGTTGATATTCTTTTAAAAATTCTGGAGACTTAATCTCTTTCCCAACACCAGGAATAAATTTACCATGGCGATGAGGATTAATATCAACAACATAATCAATTTTATCAATGGTATCCAGAGTAGTTAAAAAGGCAACACATTTAGAACCAGAACCCCATACTACTACTTTTTTATTTTCCCTATTTGCCTCTTCTAAATAATTTTTCCAAAAGTCTAATTTCTGATAAATTTTATCGCTGAAATGCTGAACATATTGCACAACATCTGTAACACTTTCTTCTAAAGGATGAACAATATCAGAAGTAGTATTGACTGGTTTAGCTTCAATTAAAAGATACTGCTCCCCATAAGCACGATATAGATCCGTAACTTCAAACCCACACTGTCTAAATAACCGTCCCAGAGAACCTGGTGTAAAATAGGAACAATGCTCGTAATAAATATCCTCAAAAGCGATATCTTCAAGAACTCGCACAGTATCCGGAATCTCAAAAACAACCGATACATTCAAGCGATCGCCAATAGAGTTCCGAACAGTCTGGATAAATTCCTGTGTAGGTTGGATATGCTCCAGTGTATGACGGCAACAAATAAAATCTCCCACATATTCAGAGTATTTTTCCGAGTAGTAGTCTTGAATAAACTTAACTCGATCGCCTGCACTACTCTCAACTCGTCCAGGAACAACAGAAGGATCGATACCAACTCCTCGGTTATTCCCTAGCTCGCAAAGCAGTAAGAGAAAATCACCCTTACTACAACCAATTTCCACAATATCTTTATTGTGAAGATCGTATTTCTCAATTAGTTTACTAGCGAGTTCCTTTGCAAACTTATTAAAAGTAGGTGAAAAACTTTGTTGATCCTCATAATTCGGAGCATAAGCAGACCATTTAGAATCAAATTCCAGGTTCGTAATAAACCCACAGTTATCGCAAAACCCTAACTTGACATCTCCACGGGAAAACTCTAGTGCTTTTTCCTTAGTTGACGACATTAAACAACTATGAACTGGAACACTTTCTACCTCGTAAAAAAGTGATAATTGATTGTGTCCACAGTTTGGGCAAGTATGATTAGCTAATCTAGTTATTTGCTGTGGGTTTGAATTTTTTGTTAATAACTCTTTGCTCATTTGATTTACCTTGTAATTAATTTTTTTTATTTTAACCTGAGAAACGGAATCGTTTTATGAATTTTATTTATAGCGAAAATACTAGATTTTGTCTAATTTCGCTTATAGATAAATATATTGATATTTCTCTATAGCTATACTAACTCAAAAATCCTGATTAATTTCTATACTTAGAAAGTATCTGTAAAATAAATCTAAACGAACACCTGAAATATCTAGTATTCGGTGGGTTACGGCAGCCAGGAAAAGATTATTTTATTTTGTGAGATTATTCGGTGTCTGACCCACCCTACATCGAGCCTTAATCTTTTATTTATAGATACCCTCTTAGCTATGTTTTGGTATGGCAATAACATGACCTACATTCCAGCCAATATCAGGATAGGCATCTTCTAGTGTTTTCAATGTATATCCCAAATCACTAACAAAAGAATCAATTTTGTTCATTTTTTCCTGAAAAATTCGTTTGTTTCTATCATCTATTTCATACAGAAGAATTGGCTTATGATTATTAATTGTTTTCATCATTCCCTGAAGTACATTAATTTCTCCTCCTTCCACATCAATTTTGACCATATTAGGAGGATTTATAGTTTGGTTTTCAACTAAATCATCAATACAAATTACATCAACAGAGATAGACTTCTGTTTATTCGGAGTAGATTCTACACCGGCAAAAAAATTTGCCAGAACATTCCCACCACAATAATCGCTCAATACAAGCTCCCCTTTTTGTGAGCTTTCAGCCACAGCTTTTTCTATGACAGTAACATTATTAAACTTATTTAATTCAATGTTTTTTCGGAGTAATTTAGCATTTTCTGGTGCTGGTTCAAAACCATAAACTTTTCCTGTTTCTCCGACTAACTTAGCTACAATAATTGTAAAAAATCCTACATTTGCACCAATATCATAAAAAATATCTCCAGGTTTTAAATGGTTTGCTAAAGTTTCTTGAACTGGAGGTTCATATATTCCTAATGCACCATCAGGATTTGATTCTCCACAATTGAATTTTAATCCTGCTCCTACTCCATTTTGAATAGTAACATCCCGATTTTTTACCCCTGCACGAGCAATCTTCTTAATCTTAATATTACTATTCGTTTTAACCAACCTTTGAAAAATATCTGAAGGCAGAAGTTGTAATCCATTAATCAATAATTGCTTTAACATTATTTATTATCCTTAACTTTGAATTATAGGAATTCTAAAATTGTTCTCTTTTTGTCCCAATCCAAATTTCATCATAAGTTTAGCCTCAGTTAAATAGCCCAAACGAGCTAGAGTATCTCCTGCTAACTCTTGCCAAAGAGTAACATCTTGTTGAGAAAGTCTAGTCTGCCATTCTCCGATAGAACCTTTGCGAGCAAGTTTACCTTCTCCTTTGTTTTTAACTTTATTAATATCATTTACATCAGTAATGCTATCGACTAATGCTTGATCGTACTCTAAACCAATAAAATCAAAGATTTTGCTCAGTTCTTCTTGGGGATAACTGCGAAGTTTTTCATAACAAACTGAGTAGATGCGATCGCTAATTTCTGGATCTGCTTTAGCTTTTTCTCCTGCCTCAATGGCTTTTTTCCATGTTTTAATCACACTTGTTGTACTTTGTCTAGCCCAACTTTGAGTTT
Source organism: Hydrocoleum sp. CS-953 (assembly GCF_002260545.1). GTDB lineage: Bacteria > Cyanobacteriota > Cyanobacteriia > Cyanobacteriales > Microcoleaceae > Trichodesmium. The sequence goes on from NZ_LGSU01001414.1 coordinate 2,856, forward strand.
TTGCTAGTGCTTGGTAACAAACACAAACGTCTCGCCCATCTCGAATAATTTCTATGCTTTTCGCTTCTGGAAACTGGCGTAAGATTACATCAATATAGTGTATATGTAGCGGTGTTTTTTCTAGGATAATTTGCTTTTCAGTACCTCCATTATTTGTAAAAAAACAATCGAACATTAATTGGTTCAGAAGATGACTTTTGTTAAGTCATCTTCTGAACCAGAGCGAACTTGTGCGATTAATTGTTCTAGCTCTGCATAACTTACTAGATGATGAAGCCCACCATGACTTACTCGATCATTAAGCCCAAACTTATCTACGCCTTTTTCATTTATCTTATACTGCTGTAAAATACCTTGCCATAGATCTTCTGATTCAATTCCGAACAACAAAGACTTCAAACCATAAGATTTCAAAAGCCACTTTGCTGATTTCAATTTTTTTTTGAACTTTTGCTTTTTCAAATAGGTAAAGTTGTTGTAAGTGTTAGAATAAGCATTACTTTCATTTAGAACTGCCACAATATTAGGATGGCAGTTAATCATTTTTTCCAACCAAGTTGTGCCAGAACGAGGACAACCAACCAGAAATAATTTGCGGTACACCATATTTATCTAGTTTTCCTTCCTACTTTGTTGGACTTGCTATATTTTAGCCATAAAGTTCTTAAATACTGTTCCCGTATCACGACCCCATTCCCAATTAGCAACAATACCAATTTTATTGATTGATAATCCCTTAATCAGAGGATAAACATCAGTTAAAGCACGATATAAAACTGGTTCATCGTTGACAAAAACTGTATAATTATTTCCATCAAAAATAACTCTTAACTGGTGACAAACCCCCCAAGTAACTCGATTCCCAATATTTGTCCAAACTGCATCATATAGGTCTTCAAATCCATTCAGAGAGAAAAAAGAAGAGATAGAAGCAGCGCCAAAACCGTTATTTAACCAATTATTAATAATCATGTAATTACCTCGATCTTGCCAAAAAATCAACCCTCCTCTCCCCTCTTCTCCTTGTCTTCGTTTCGTTCCTGGTGGGATAATATCAACTGTTACATCAGCAAAATTTTGGTTTTCCCAAGAAACAGTATAAGCAGTACGATTTGGATTAGGATGTTTGACAGTTGCCTGAACTTTAGCACTATTATTACCTGTAAGTTCAATAACTCCTTTTCCCATTTCTTTACGCCAGATTTTTTCACCAGTATTTGAAAGTTTATTAGCTAAATCTCCAGCGGAACCAGAAAAATCTTCAGCAAAAATAACTTCTTTTCCTTCTACTTGCCAAGGAGAAGCTAAATTCAAAGAATTAGGAATAGAAATACTACGAGGATGAGCTTCAAAATCACGAAAATATAACTTTTGATTTTCATCTTTGGCGAAAATTCCTACTCCTGTAGCTTGATTTAAACGAACATCCTCAAACTGATTATTAAATACTAATTCCCCATTCAAATACAAACTAAACCTTTCACCATCATCCAAAATTTGTAGAGAGTGATTTTTATTAGGGTGCAAACACCATTTTTCACTAACAGCAATACTATGCCATTTTCCTTGTTCTTGAATTTGAAGTTGACATCCCTCATCTCTTATTTCCCAACTCCAGAAATTGTTTTCATCTTGAAACCGCCAAATTAAATGAGATGCAGTAATCTCATCCGATGTATTTATTAAAGTATGAACTAATCCAACTGAGCAGTCTAAATTCAAAACAGCAAAACTATTTTTTTCAAGAGATACTGCTCCTTTTGCTGTTAACTTAAAATTACCTTGAATGCTTTGCCAAAAACCACCAACTTCTGCTGACGAATCTTTTATTAATCTATCCCCAATCAGACTATCCGCTCCCATAGCAGTACCATACCAAGTTGCCAATTCAGACAGTTGCTCAATTTGCGTTCCATAAACTCTGGTATCAACTGTAAAACCAATTTCTCCTAATACACTCTGATAAATTCCTCCATAGACGATTTGATCATCATTACAAGGGTCAATTGCTATAGGACGCATATTAGGATAATCACCTAGTCCATAACTATGAGGAAGAGAAGCAGCATAATAAGCAGCTCCCTTTTCCCTCAAAATCACAATATAATAAATCGGGATATTCTGAAGACCCTTAAAAGCTGAAAGAATATTAGTTCCAATCCGAGTTTTAAGCTCTCCATTTTCTTGAGTCGTAGCATGAATAATAAATCCATTACCTTCTGTTAGAGGGTTACTAGGAACCTCATTAGGAAACCAACCAATGGCTAAATTTTCCCGAAGTTTTGGTAGTTGACAGCGTTGTGGAGTATTATTAAACCAATATATAAATCTTCGCCACATTCTTCTCTTATATGGACTCCTCAACCAACCTATCACTTGTCTCAAAGGATTATTTGCACCACTTCCATAACCCCAATACAAAAGCCTTTTAATGATGCTATCCATAATATTCCCTGCTTCTGAGGTATTATGACCATTTAAAATAAAAGTAGCAAAAGTTAATCCATTAACGCGATTATAGGGACCATAAGCAATACCTGAGCGTCCCCATCCAGGTTGATTCAGAGGTTGAATGCGGATAGCGTGATGATCGATACTAATAATACCTTCTGTGTCTATTCCTTTACGAATAATTCCACTGGAGTTTTTTTTCCCAATAACTTTACCTTGAGCTAAATTTTCATCATAGGAGTCAATAAAAGATTGAGTTGTTTGAATCATTTTTTTATTTTAATTTACTATATTGTCGAAATGTTTCGTTTTCTTGGAAGAAGCATTCTAAAAATTCTCCATTGGAAATATCTTGTAAAGTTGCCCATTTTGGATTATTAATCAAACGAGTCATTTGAGATTTATATTGTTCTAAAGCTGCTCTTTTTTTTGTCAGAATATCTCCAATATACAGAGAGCAGTTGCAATTGCCTAAGACTCTCAAGCCAAACCAATAAATTAATGTGTTTTTCAATATTGTTTTCCTATTTTGTTTGGTTTTAATAGGCAAACTTACCCAAGGCCAATGGAACCAAAACCAAACAGGATATTCATAGACAATTGCATCTTTTTGATAAAGTTTTAAGGCTGATTTAACAATTTTAGTCGTTGTCAAATGGTCTGCTGACCATAATAAAGGTTCTCTAAAATGAGGAATAAAAATTTCTTCTGGTTGATATTTATTAATTATTTTAGTAACTTCTTGAACAGCAGAATCATAGTTCTCGTTTAGTTGTGTTTCGGGAAAATCAAGTAATGTGATATCATCTTGAATTAGCCCCAGTAATTCTGCTACAGTAAAACTTTCTTGTCTTCTAATTTCTTGTAGTTTTTTTCCCGACATTAAATGATTATGAGACTTACTCCCATCAGTCATAAAAACAAGTTTAACATCAGCCTCAACCTGTTTTTTCTTAATTATCAGACCACCACAACCTAATGTTTCATCATCAAAGTGGGGGGAAAAAATTAGGGCAGATTTTTTTAAATCAGTCTCATTATATTCCCTACAGTTATGTTTGAGGATGCGTTTATAAAATTGACTAACTTTATTTTTAATCAACGGTTTAGTCATTATCCTTCTAAGATATCTTTATACTGTTTAACTAATGTTTCAGTAATACTTTTCCAAGAAAAAAGTTGAATAGCTCTTTCATAGCCATTTTCACCCATTTCTTCTCTTAAATTATCATCTTTAAGAAGACGTAAAATTGCTGCAGCTAAAGCTAAATAATCACCAGATTCAATTAGCAATCCTGTTTTTTCATTAACGATAATTTCGGGAATTCCTCCCACTAAAGTTCCAATAACTGGGAGTTTACTTGCCATTGCTTCTACATTCGGAATACCAAATGCTTCACTAAATGAAGAACTAATAAAAATATCTGCTTCTTGATAATATTTAGGTATTTTTGTATGAGCAGCAGGACCACAAAAATTTACTTTTTCAGCTATTTCTGGAGTGATTTTATTTTTTAATTGTTCCAAGTAACTGATTGGTTTTCCAGTAACTTTATCTGTCTGATAAAATGAAGCTAACTGAGCAACTTTTTGGTTATCATCACTTAATGAAACAATAAATGATTTGGGTAATTCTTCAAATGGTCCAACAATATTAAGATGAACTTGAGGATATTCTTCAACAACTTTATTAAATGCTTCTAATAGAATATGTATACCTTTTTCTTGGGAAACTCGACCTACACATAGTAATTTTTTAATCTCATTATCTTTTTCTCTTTTTTGATTGAGTTCATTGGTAAATTTTTCCAGATTTACTCCATTAAAAACTGTCTGACACTTACTCGCAAAATGTGGAAACCGACGACGAACTTTGTCAGTAATATATTCACTGCAACCGATGACTAAATCGACCTTTTGCAGATAGTTTTCAATCATTTCGTAATCCAGTTGTGTCAACCATTCACAATGCATATGCAAGAGTATTTTACTCTGAGGATTAAATACTCGAATTATCGGTATAAATTGAGGACAATTTTGTACATGAATTATATCACATTGCTGTTTTCTTAAGTCTAGTGCAACTTGTAATATATATTCTAAATTATAAAATTTAGCAGTATATAATGGTTTTTTCGGGTTGCTAAATCTAGCTAATTTATCAGATAATTTAAGTAATATACTATTAGGAAGTGCCCAGATTAATTTATAGTTAATATTTTCATCATTTTCTATTTTTTGTTTCGACCGAGTTTTTTTCACATAAACAATAACATTATGAGAATGAGCTAAACGGCGGGCAACTTGATAAGTCCAGATTCCTATAGAATTTTGTGAAGGCGGAATAACTACATCTAAAGGTTGACTAACAAAGGCGATTTTCATTTGATTTTTGTTTATCTAAAACATAACCACTAAAATTGGTAGTAATAAAGAAGTAATGATCGGCATACTCCCCCACCAGGGAAAAATCTCATCTCTTTACTATTTTATGACTACCATAAAATTCAAATCAGACAATTTTAGGTTCAGGAATTGGAATAATAAATTTACCTCCCTTTTGTTGATATTCCTGTTGTTGTTTGATTATTTCTTCGGCAAAATTCCAAGCTAAAATTAAAACGTAATCTGGTTGGTCTTCTAGAATTTTAGTAGGGGAAAAAATGGGTAAATGATTAACTCCCATATAACGACCATGTTTGAATTTGTTTAAATCTGCGATGTAGTCTAAAAGAGTTTTATTAATCCCATAATAACTCAACAATGTAGTCGCTTTAGCTGCTGCACCATAACCTATAACTTTTTTGCCTTGTTTCTTTACATCCCATAAAATATCCATGAGATTATTTTTGATTTTTTCTATGCGATCGCCAAACTCTCGATAATAGTCAAACCGATCTACTCCTCTTTCTTTTTCTTGTTTTAAAAGAGTTTTAACCGATTCTTTAACATCTTCTTTTGGTTCAACAAATAATCGCAATGAACCTCCATGAATTGAGGTTTGTTGCACATCATTGAGATATAAATTATGTTGTCTGAATAACTTATCTAAAGCTGTTACTGAAAAGTAGCATAAATGTTGATGATAAATCGTATCAAATTCACAATGATCTACCAAATCAACTACATAAGGCGCTTCAATAACTGCTACCCCAGTATCTTTTAAAAGAATAGCAATTCCGGCAACAAATCCATTCAAATCTGGAACATGAGCTAAAACATTATTAGCTAATAATACATCAGCTTGTTTTCCTTCTTCTTCTTTTAGTTTCTTAGCTAATTCTTGAGTAAAAAAGGTACAAATGCTATTAATTCCTGCTGCATTTGCAGCTTCAACTTGTGCAGAAGCTGGGTCAATTCCCAACACTGGAACCCCATCTTCTACAAAGTTCTTTAGCATATAACCATCATTACTCGCTGCCTCAATTACTAGACTATTTTTATTCAAATTTCTAGCAGCAATAATAGCTTTAGCACTATCCCGAAAGTGCTTCATTAAAGAAGGAGAAACAGAAGAAAAATAAGGATAATCTTGACAAAAAAGAATTTCTGGCGGAACACTTACTGTAATCTGAACCAATCCACAATCAGGACAAAAAGCCAAGTCTAAAGGAGCAGTATATTCTGGTTTATCTAATTGGTCTTTCGTCAATAATCCATCAGCAAGAGGAGTATAACCAAAGGAAATAATTAACTCTAAATTATCAGATCCACAAGCACGACAAGAAGGCATTCCATTAGACATTGCTAGATATTTCTCCTATTTATTTTTATCAGGTATTAGTCATCAAATTTTTGGAAAAAACTCTATTATTTCCTGTTAATTTGAAAATAATAAATTGAACTGGAATTACTGATAAATATTAACTATTTTAGGTAGTCCTGGATAGTATAGCGCTAGGAAATAGGGAATCGGGAATAGTAGACTAATAAAGGGTTTTTCCTGCACAAAAGCTCCGCTAACAGGATTTAGAAATATCCTAACCTTAATGCGTAGCGCTATAATTGTATGGTGAAGATATATATTTTTTAGTTCTCCCCACACTCTTCTACCATTACTATTCACCACCACCCTATTTTAAAATTGCCAGCGTAGGTTAGTATCCAATTTTTCTTCTTGGAGTAATTTTTTAATATGAGCAATACGCTGATATTTCGGACCTTCAAATTCTTCCAAAGTTAATCCAACTTTTTTATACGCTTCATACAGTTCTTTCGCCCCTTTACGAGCATCCCATTGGGGTTGAAATTCTGGTAATGTTTCCATTATGTAACTACAATCTACCCGATAACAACGCTTATCTGGACCTGCATCTTTAGCATATTCAATCTGACAATTAGGAACTGTTTCTTTAACAATATCAGCTAATTCCCGAATCCGATAATTATCTTCATTTCGTCCCACATTAAAAGCCTTGTTATGCACTAACTCTCGTGGTGCTTCTAAAGCTGCAATAAAAGCACGAGAAATATCTGCAATATGAACAATAGGTCGCCATGGTGTACCATCACTTTTAATAAATACTCTTCCCGTAGTAAAAGCCCAAGCAACTAGATTATTTAAAACTAGATCGAAGCGTAAACGTGGAGAAACACCATAAGCGGTGGCATTCCGCAGAAAAGTCGGGGTAAAATCATCATTAGCTAACTCACTTACATCTTGCTCAACTTTTACCTTAGAAATACCATAGGGAGTCACGGGATTAAAAGCTGAGTCTTCAGTTAACCAATCATTTCCTCCAGCACCATAGTTACTACAAGAAGAGGAAAATATATAACGACTAATTCCGACTTCTTTACTTAATTTAGCCAAATGAACAGAAGCCAAATGATTAATCTCGTAGGTCAGTTGTGGATTAAGATTGCCCAAAGGATCATTAGACAATCCTGCTAAATGGAGCATTGCATCAAACCCTACTAAATCAGATGCTTCCACATCACGGATATCTTTTTTTAATTCAGGAATTTCTGGAATACCTTCTCCAAAGGTACTATCCTGATATAAGTCACTATCTATTCCCGTAACTTCATGCCCCTTCTCCAGAAGCATGGGAACTAGAACTGTACCAATATAACCTTTGTGGCCTGTTAGTATAACCTTCATCTAAAAATTCTCCGGTAGTTTGGAAACCCCTAAGCAACAGCAACGGGGAGGAAAAACAACGGGGGTTACTGAACTGACCAGTCCCCTTACAGAGCTGGGGTTTAAACCCCCTAAAACCATCCATTTCAGTAGCTTTGGCCGCGCTTTTTATGTCGGCGACAGCCGAAACGCGCCGCTTCGCTAACGCATAAGTTATCTGTCGGTACTTTTCAAAAGTGGAGACATTGCATACAACGTCCCTATCTTAACCCACTTCCCTTGTTTAACCCTTGAGTTATAGCAGCTCAGGACTGGCGAAGATAGCATCCAGTAGCTTAAACACTTACCGATAACGTAGAAATCTGTAGGGGTTTGGTGAACAAAACCCTTCTAGGTTGGTTAGGTGTTTGACAAGAACATCCTTGGAGCGAAGAAACAAGTGAGTTACAACGCCATAGCTTTAGCTAGGGGCTTCCTGACAATTGGTTCCTCCCAAATTTTCCAGGGTGCGTTTCCACTGTTCCAGAGTTTTTCTAAATGTCTTTTGTCCCTCAATGTATCCATACATTGCCAAAACCCAGAATAGCGATAGGCCATCAGTTGACCATCTTGAGCCAGGTTTTCTAGAGGAGCTTTTTCCCACTGAGTATCATCACCTTCTATATAGTCATATACTCCAGGTTCTAAAACAAAAAATGCCCCATTAATCCACCCTTCTTTAGTTTGCAGTTTTTCCGAAAATTCCACAATGCGATCGCCGTCCATTTCCAAGTGACCAAAACGTGCTGGTGGACGTACTGCAGTTAAAGTTGCTAATTTCCCATGACTACGATGAAAATCTAGTAAATCTTTAAGATTTAAGTCAGATACTCCATCTCCCCAAGTCAGCATAAAAGTCTCATTACCCATATGGGGAATAAGTCTTTTGATCCGACCACCTGTATTAGTGTAAAGTCCTGTATCAATTAACTCCACATTCCAATTAGGCTTTACTCCCCCTTGCATTTCTATTTTGCCACTTTGCAAATTAACAGACAGATTACTATTGAGAGAACAATAATCTATCATGTATTTTTTGATAACTTCACCTTTATAACCCAAAGCAATGGTAAAGTCTTTAAATCCATAATGAGCATAGTGCTTCATAATGTGCCAGAGAATTGGTTTTCCGCCTATCTCCACCATTGGTTTTGGTTTATCTACAGTTTCCTCTGAAATACGAGTTCCTAAACCACCAGCCAGAATTCCTATTTTCATCCGAAAGATCCTTATATATTTATTTAATAGTGATTTCATTTTACATCTAAAATTTTTATATAGCAGTTCTAATTTTTAATGAGATACAGTGTTGTTCTCTTTTCTCTGTTTTTTGTTCTCTGTTTTTTGTTCTCTGTTTTTTGTTCTCTGTTTTTGTTCCCTAAAATCAAAAATTTGTGTAGCTAATCTACTGCCGTCTCAAGCCTTAAATGTTACTTTAGGAAAATGGTACGATGCTGATTTTTTTTAGACCTTTTAGCCACCAAAAACACTTTTCATGTTGCGGAGCAAAACGGCTATCGCCGACATGAAAAGGTGGCAATACTTATGCTGAGTTACCAAACTCTTAAGTGTTTGTCATAACCCACAGAACACGGAATATTAAGCCAATACGCTAGCTTAATCTTTGCTTGTGCATTCACTCTCTAATCTACTACAAAAATTTTATATAGGAAAGAAATAGTGAGTTAGGACAACACTAAGATTTTTTGCCCTGCCTTTATGTCGTGGTCATGGCGACTACCATGGTGGATACATTCCTATTCTCTAATTGAAAGGTCTAATTTACCCCACGTTTGCCTAGCATTCCGCAGGAAAGGAAAAACTAAGTAGGGACGTTCCATGGAACGTCCCTACTGTGGTCTACCTAAGTGAAAACTGCTATAACTAGAGCTACTTGTTTTGCAATCTCTATTCCCTACCCCCTAAAGTCAGGGTAATTGTATATTTTGGTTGTGCATCAGTAAAGTGTGGGATAAGTCGCGTAGGGCTGGCCAATATAATCTAAAAGCACTGATATCTAAAGGTTAAGCGCCCACATGGTCGCGAAAAAAGTGCAAATTTTTTAGCCTTTGAGACTAAAAAGTTAGCACGAAAGGCAGACACTTCCCAAA
>NZ_LGSU01001415.1:0-2969 GCF_002260545.1 Hydrocoleum sp. CS-953
TGGCATTAGTCTTTGTCAAAATTGATTAATTGTTTATTCTTTAATGGCAAATAAATATAGCAGGTTTATACTGAAAATTAACGTTAAGAATAAAAACGATGATTGGTCCTAGCCCTGATGGTCGCTCCTATTTATTAGATAATAACCCTAATAACTTTGCTGTACCTGTAGACTTACTAACTCCATATCCAGAAGGTCTACAAGCTCTAGCTGGAAATGATACAGTAATAGGTTCATTAAACCCTGAACTAATTAATGGTAATCAAGGTGACGATAATATTTTCGGAGGAGGAGGTTCTGACACTTTACGAGGTGGTAGAAATAATGATTTGATTGAAGCTAACCAGGGTAACGATACAATTTTTGGAGATTTAGGTAACGATACAATTTTTGGAGATTTAGGTAACGATACAATTTTTGGCGGAAAAGAAAATGATATTTTATTAGGAGGTGATGGTAACGATTTAATTTCTGGCGACTTAGGAATAGATACATTAACTGGAGGAACAGGCAATGATACATTTGTTTTGCGAGATTCAGAAGATAATAATAATCTAGATACAGCAGATATTATTAATGATTTTAATCCTAGTTTTGACAGAATTCAAATACCAGCCAACCTAACAGAAAATGACATCCTTTTAAGAGAAGACCTCCCCACAGGAGACACATTAATTCAAAATCGGACAAACGGTTCGATGTTAGCAAGAGTTAGAGAAATATCTAATACAAACCTTCTAGAAAATCGGTTGATTTTTGGAGATACTGCAAATACTAATGAACTTCCACAAACTGCTAGTTCTATAACACCAACCTTTAATAATATTTATGGATATGGTTTAGTTGATGCCTCCGCAGCAGTAGCTAGAGCAATTGGTGCAGGTCCTTTTCCAGATGTTCCTGATGTAGGAGGAAATCAATGGGGACTAGATTTAGTCAAAGCACCCGAAGTTTGGAATCAGGGTTTTCAGGGAGATGGTATTGTAGTAGCCGTCATTGATAGTGGTGTGGACTATACCCATCCCGAACTAACAGGCCAAATGTGGATTAATAGCGGTGAAATTCCCAACAATAATATTGACGATGATGGTAATGGCTATGTGGATGATGTCCAAGGTTGGGACTTTGTTGATGATGATAAAGACCCAATAGATGAAGAAGGACATGGAACTCACATTGCAGGGACGATCGCTGCCAAGAGAGATGGAACAGGGACAACCGGAATTGCTCCAAACGCCAAAATTATGCCCATCAGGGTATTAGACGACCAAGGATCAGGCCAGGCTAGGGATGGGATAGAGGCCATTCGTTATGCGGTTGATAATGGAGCAGACGTAATTAACCTTAGCTCTGGAGCCAGAAATGTAGTTATTGGCGAACTTGGAGCTATTCGTTATGCTGCTGAGAATGGTGTTGTATTTGTTTCTGCTTCAGGTAATGATAGTTTAAGCAGTCCTGATTATCCAGCAAGATTAGCCGTTCAACAGGGAATTGCAGTTGGGTCAGTGCAGCGAAATGGGCAATTTTCTTCTTTCTCCAATGAAGCTGGAAATGAACCTTTAGATTATGTTGTTGCCCCAGGGGGAGATGGTTTTCGTGCAGATGCAGGAGACATTTATGCTCCTGTACCTCCTTCAATAACAGGTAATCTATATGATTTTTTTGCTGGTACTTCTATGGCAGCACCTCACGTTGCAGGTGTAGTAGCTTTAATTAAGCAAGCTAATCCAAGTTTGTCTGTTGAGGCCATTGAGAATATAATTATTGAGACCGCTAACTCTACATTGGTGACTGTCTAATTTAGACTACTGAGAAAATAGGCAATTCATGGGACAATGGTGATAATCAGGTTTGATTTTTCAATTCAAATATTTTTATAAAATCCCTACATACTAGGCAAAAAAACACCCAAGTAAGAGGCAAAAAATCGTCCTTGTCCAAAATTAGTCATCTTTTTCACAACCAAAGTTGCCTCCTATTTCGCTATAGGCTTTATGATCAGGACTGTGTGTGGTGTGAAGTGAAGGAGTAAGATGACTGCCGATAGCCAATTCATCTCTGGCAAGGTAATTAGAGGATTTACAGGACGAGCTTTTCAGCCTTTCCTCCCCAGAGATAAACAGAAAAGTCGATTTCTAGAGGGCCTAGAGGTAGGATTTTCTAAACGATTATTTGATATCCTATTTTCTCTATCCGTTTTGATATTATTTGCCCCGGTTTACCTGCTGATAGCTTTACTAATTGTATTTAGCTCATCAGGCTCGGTTTTTTATGTTCAAGAAAGAGTGGGTAAAAATAGAAAGCTATTTCGTTGTTTAAAATTTAGAACTATGGTGGAAAATGCAGATGAGATTTTGGGAGAGATTATGGAAACATATCCTCATCTGCGCCAAGAATTTCAGGAAAGTTTTAAATTAAAAGATGACCCCCGAATTACATGGATTGGTAGATTTCTAAGAGTGACAAGTTTAGATGAATTTCCTCAATTTTGGAATGTTTTGAAAGGTGATATGAGTGTAGTAGGGCCACGACCATTAGTGGTTGAAGAACTACCAAAATATGGTCATCACATGGATAAAATTCTTACTATTAAACCTGGAATTACTGGTTTGTGGCAAGTTTCTGGTCGCAATGATATTCCTTATCCTAAGAGAGTTCAAATAGACCTTTACTATGTAAACTTCAGAAATTTTTGGATAGATATATGGATCATGTTTAAAACAATTGGCATTGTTATTTTTCCCAAAAATAATGGTGCTTATTAATCCTTGTAATTATGACTGAGAGATTTCAAATTAGCTGAAGCTATTGTAGGGTTAGAGGTTGGTAGTATTTTGACCAATATTGCCCCTCTAACCAAAATTTATAAGTAAGAAATAATAGAGGTAAGCATTCAGCCGTCAGCCGTCAGCTATCAGCTAAGGTTTTTATAGGGGTTTTCACTTCATGACTTGCATTATTTCTGCCTT
>NZ_LGSU01001415.1:2979-12546 GCF_002260545.1 Hydrocoleum sp. CS-953
AAAAATACAAAAATTTTATTAAGCCAACTATTAAATTCTACTAAATGAATTACTTTTACAGCGCTTTTCAAATTGATGAACCACATCGCCATAAACAAAACCTTGGTAAGCATTCAGCCGTCAGCCATCAGCTATCAGCTTAAGATGTTTATAGGGGTTCTCACGGCTCTGTTGACTTGCATTACTTCTGCCTTCTGCCCTCTGCCTTCTACCTTTAAGCCAAAATCTCTATATTCATTAGAATCATCAAAAGCGCCCTGACTATGAACGACCATATATTCAATTTTTGCTCCTAGCAATAGGGAATATAAAATCTAGATACACAACAGCTTATAATTCCCGTGCCTCCTAGCATTTTAAAAATCTGTTTGCGTAGCATGACCTAGGAAAAGCTGAGTGCTAATAGCTGAATGCTTACAAACCTTGTAAGGGCGTTAACGTTTGCGGAGCATTCCGATAGGAAAGTTGTGCGTAGCTAATGGCCATTTCCTAAGGTCATGCTCCGCAAACGCCCCTACTGTGGTCTGCTGAAATGAAAACCGCTGTAATATACTTTAGTAAAAGCAAAATATAAATATAAAAGATGAAATTAATATTCTCGTGGATTAGTATTATTAGTGTTGGATTTGTGTTCTTTATTCAAAGCTCACTTCCAGCGATGGGTGAATCGAAACTGACAGAAAGCTCAGTTTCAGAAACTCAACAGAATGCAGTTTCTCAGCTTCCAGAATTTGATTACAATAATGTGAAATTTTGGCAAGAACTCTGCACTACTCTCGAACAAGCTAAACAATATTCCGAAGCTGTAGCGGCTTGTCAAAGGGCGATCGAACTGAAGCCGAAGCGAAAAAATTTAGAGACTTGGATGAGTTTAGGCAATTCATTACAACAGTTAAAACAGTATCCCCAAGCATTAGTTTCCTATAATTATCTATTGCAGCGAGAACCGAAATATTCTCAAGTTTTAGTGCATCAATGTGAAATCTTTTTAGCATTAGACCAATACGAAAAAGCAATCAATAGTTGTGAAAAAGCAATTAAAATTGATGGAATTTGGGGTCGTAGTAGTCCTGCTGAAGCGTGGAAACATCGAGCAATTGCTTTGGGGAAATTAGGAAAATTAGAAGTAGCTGAACTGGAAGGTTTAGGAAAACAGAATGTGGCAAAAGAGCGCGAAAATCAACGCCTTGAAGATGTGATAAATTCTTACAGTCAAGCCTTAAAAATCACCCCTAATTCTTCCTTTTTTCTGACTAAAAAATGTGGTTTATTGATTGAAATAGAACGCTATACAGAAGCTCTTGAAAATTGTGAATTAGCGATCGCCGTGAACGAAAATTGGGAAACTACTACTCCAGCTCAAGCCTTAGAACATTTGCTGGTGGCGCGTCAAGAAGTAGCCACATCCGATCCCCTTCTGGTTATTAATTCAGCAGCAGAAACAGAAGAAATAGTCAAACAACTTCAAAATTTAGTGCGTTTTTATGAAAAAATTTTAGCTGATAATCCTGATAATGCCCAAGCCTGGACAAAACAAGGTATTGCTCTGCAAACTTTGGGACAGACTGAACGAGCTTTAACTTCCTATAGTCGCGCCATTGAGATTCAACCTAACTATTCTCTAGCTTTGGTGAACCAGTGTGAATTGCTCAATCAACTCGAACAATATGAATCTGCTTTGAAGGCTTGTGAAGCAGCTCTGGAGGAGGATCTAGATTGGGGGGATATGCGTCCAGCAATGGCTTGGAACCAGAGAAGTACCGCTTTGGCTGGCTTAGAACGCTATAATGATGCTTTAGGCTCTGCAAACCGCGCTGTTGCCTTGGATGAGGACTACGCCGAAGCTTGGAACAACCGAGGGGTGATATTATGGCATTTGGGTCAACTTCAGCAGGCACAACAACAGTATGAACTTGCGGAACTCAACTATAGACAGGGGCTTCAGTCTACTCATCGGGCTGTTAAAATCAATCCTAGCTATGCTCGGGGTTGGTATAACCACGGTCGCATTCTCAGCGAGTATGGTCAGCTATTGAGTTTGCAGCAACAGAATGGATATACAACTGAGAAAACTATGAATGTATTGGTATATAAAGCCTCAGTGGAAGCCTATCAGCAGGCATTAGCAGGTAATTTTACACCCAAGGATAATTTGTTCAAGGCCAGTATTTTTGCAAATCAGGCTGTTGTCTTATGGCGGTTGCGAGATCCTCAATTGTTGACACTTGCTCTAGAGGCAACTCAGCAAGCTGTTCAATTGAATCCCAAGTCTTTTGAGGGTTGGCATAACCGAGGGTTAATTTTACTTGAACTCAGGCAATATCAATCTGCTTTAAATGCTTACACCCAAGCTGACGCTCTGAGTCCTGAAAACGTTGGCGTGATTACGGGAAAAGGAATTGCCCTCTCTCGGTTGGGTCGCTATCAGGATGCTTTGGCGAATTTTGAAGAAGCATTGAAACTCGATCCTGAGTATAACATCGCCCGCAAAGAACGAGAAATTGTCTTACGAAATTTAATCAAAAAGAAGGAACAAACACGGAGTTAAATTAATTAGACTTCTCCAGAAAAAATGGATAAGGGAGAAATAATTGATAATTTATGTACGATAATTGATTTTACTTTTTATGATTGGAGATGTCTATTATTATCAAATTATGAATAGGAGCGATCGCTATGAGATTATCAGAATTAGTAAACACAGTCAAACTTAGAGGACGAGAAATTTTTACCTTTATTTCTCATCCTCGCGATACTGTTTATCGAATTGTTAGGCGTCGAGCACAGCAAATGTATGAACAAGCCGAATTTGGAAGCAGCGAACGCAAGGGTTCCCAAAAGCAAGACAGACAAATTTTTCCACGTTTACCCAATTTTTCTCAAGATAAAACCCAAGTCGAATCTCCAATTCAAGCTAGGCCAAAACCCATAATTCCCAGAGAAACAGGAGGAGTACAAACTTCTATTCAATCTGCAACTTTAGACCAACCCATTTTTCGGGAACGTTCTCGGCGACGACGCAAAGACCAGAAAACTCAACAAGTTCTCCTTCCAGATTATGAAATTCGGGATAACTTTGGCCGCAGGTATAAAATTGGTCAGTGTGTGAGTCATTCAGTTCAAGTTCGTCAATATGAAGCAACTCCTACTGCACAGCAAAACCAACAAGTATTGATTCAAGAATTTTTAACTCGAAGTCCATCTGATTTTTTACCTGAAATTACCTATCAAAATGCAAAAGTTAAAGAATTTCGTTTACTACTTCCTATTGATGTTATTAAAGATTTCTATGAGGATAACGAACAAGATATTCGTTGGTATTTGATTCTTGAAAAAATTTCCAATAGTCTGACTTTAGGAGAATATCTCAATCAACGGCATCAACCTTTAACGCCTATTCAAGTTAGTAAAATTCTGCAACAAATATTGCAAACTTTGCACTTTTTACACAACTGTTATGAAATTCGTTTTTTTGAAAATAACTCTAAAGGAATAGGTCATGGCAACCTTAATTTAGACAGTCTATTAGTTGTTACTTATGGTCTGCAATTGGCTTCTAATGAAGAAGATGAAGAATTTAAAATTTATGTAAGTCGTTTGGCACTATGGGAAAAATTAATAGATAGTTTAGACTCAACATTATATCATCCATCTCTCTCGAAAAAAGCCTTTGAAAAAGACCTTAAAGATTTAGGTAAAATTAGCTATTTTTTATCAGGTGGAACCCGGGAAAATCCGTCTCAAGATTTAGAATGGCATCAACATTGTCATCCTGAAATCAAAAATTTCACCGTGCAATTATATTCGGGTTCTTTTCAAAGTGCAGCTAAAGCTCATAGAGAATTATTAAAGTTACCTTTAAATTCTCCAGTAGATTCGCCCGAGAGTGTTTTTGATGAGAATGAAGAGATTGTTCAAACCTCTCAACGTTCTTGGACTATTCCGATTATTCTTCTGTTGGTGGCGTTAATGAGTTTTGGAATTTATTTTGTGGGCTTATTGTATCTTTTATCTCGTTCACAAACATCAAAAACAGATCAAAAAATTATTCAGATAATACCAAAAATTAAGTCGGTAGAAGAAGTCAATATTCCCCCATATTTTATAGGAAAAAGAATTAATTATGCAGCGGATAAAAGATGGAATATTGCCTTGAAAACTCCTGTAGGATATGGTAGAAATCAACAGTTTTCTAAACATTTGAATCTTCTCTCTCAAATTTCATTTAATTCACCATCTACAAATTCGTTTGATTTTAGTCGTACCGAAAGGAAAGAAGAAACAAAAGAACGTTTAGAAAATACAATTATATCTACTTTAAAAAACTCTGAATTTATTGTAACTTCCCTCTTGAACGATGAACTTCAGCTTTTAGAAAATAGCAAACAGTTAGAAATAGAAATTATTGCCTATGATGCTTTATTCGCTTATGTAGCTTTCAGTGATGTTCAACGAGAAGGAAGTTTGCCTAAATTACTGTCTGGTCAAATTTCTATCAAATCACTCAAAAAACTCTACTCTAATCAATCTTTAACGTTAGAAGATTTAGGGATTTCTGATGCTGCTAATAATCAAAAAAATCTCAAAAGAAGTCGAATTTGTTATAAAACTCAAGAAGAAGTTTTTCTGGTGACTTCATTATTTGAAAACTTAGTTTTGAAAAATACGCAGGAAAGAAACAACTTTGTAAATCTTATTGATCAAGATAAAAAGACTTGCAGAGAAACAGGATATAGGAAAGGAACGGCAAGAGCTTTAGCAGAATTTGAAAAAGGCGGTCAAGCTGTGATTGGGATTGATTTATTTAGTAAAGTATTTAATCAGTGTTCAGTCTATCCTTTAGCAATTGTTGGAGAAGGGAAACTTAGAGCAGTTCAACCAATTATACATAACAATGGCAAACCAATCACACCAGGAACGGATTTATGTATGGACAAAGGAAGCTACAAACCCAATCCTAAGATATTTGAACAAGGTGATTATCCATTAGGATATTCAATTGCTGTGATTTATTTAAAAGAAGGAAGTAAAAATTCAGCAGGTCGAGTATTTTCTGATATAATGAAAACTAATGAAGGGCAACATCTATTACATTCGGCTGGATTAATTCCCATTCAATTGTCAAAATAAAGTTAGGATGAACCTCAATCAAAATGTCAGAAAAAGATTTAGAAGATAAATTAATTGAAAAGATAATCAACGATCCAATTTTACTACGAAAACTCTGCGATAGAGTTTATCAACTAATGCAAGAAGATATTCGTAATCAACAGGAACGTATTTGTAATTATCAGAGGATTTTATAATGAAAAATAATCGTCAAGAACCTTCAGCTTATGAACTAAATTATGTCACAGCAAATAGGTTTTATTTAGAAATTGATAGTCAAATTTCAGCTTGTTTTAGTGAATGTTCTGGCTTAGGCGTTAATATTAAGCGAGAAACTCATCAAGAAGGAGGTGTTAACGATCAACAACGGATTATTTTAGGACAAGCGGAATTCACAGACATCACATTAAAACGAGGAATAACTGATGATTTAACCTTCTTAAATTGGATTGAAAAAATTTTGCGAGACTCTCAAAAATTTCGGTTGAATGTTACTCTGCTTCTATTTAATCAAGCTGGAGAAACAATGCAGTCTTGGACACTAATTGGTTCGGTTCCAGTTAGTTGGAAAGTCTCGCCTTTTCAAGCAGATTCTAATAATGTTGCTATAGAGGAATTAACTTTAGCTTATGAAGGTTTAACCATCTATAAAAAAGATACTTTAGAATCATACAAACGAGAATTCGAGCCAGCAAATCCACTTAATCGTAGTAGTTTAGGCTATTTTGCTAGTGATTTAGCAGATGTTGGCAGACAACACCTAAATCAAGCTAATAGAACCCTTTCTAATGCTAGAAATTCATTAGGACAAGAAGTCAGAAATACGATGAACAATCTGGAAACTGAATACGATCAATTAAAACAACAAGGAATGGATTATGCTAAAGGAAAAGCTGCGCGAGAAATTGATAATTTAAAGCGAAAAGCATCAAGAGAACGAGATAATTTTAACCGCTTTTTATAAAGGTTTTTTATAAAATTTAATTAATAAGAGGCTGATTAATTATGTCTACATATTCCCTAGGTTTAAAAAAATCTTTGTGTCCGCCGAAAAACTTGGGACTAAAGCGGATGTTAAAAGTGCGACCCCCTCTGATTCAAGCTTCTCAATTAATGTTACCCCAAACTCTAGAAAAATCTGATGATTTTTTCACTTTTGCACAGGATTTTTCTCCTTCAAATTATCCTGAAAAACCAACTTCTATAACCAGTGAATTTATTCAAGACAATTTTGAGTCAGAATCTTCCTCAGAAAATCAGATTAACCAGAGTATAGGTGAAATAAAAGAAGAACTTCAAACACATTCCTTAGTAGAAAAAAATATCCAAAATAATCCGCTTTCAGAACTTCATCCTCGCTTCGGTAAACAAATTATTCAAACTCAGTCGCGCATTTTAACAACTGCTGCTGATAAAATACTTTTTCCTCAGAATTCTCAACTGTCAGACGATAAATCAAAAAAAACTCAATCAGATAATTTACCTATTGTTCAAGGGAAATGGGAAAGCGATATTTATCAACCTCTTTCCGACAAAAAATCTGTTTCTCAAGTAGATACTTCAAGGGATAAAAATCAAGGGATATCTTATTCAGTTATTCCTCAAATTCCTGAAAATGATAAAAACATTGAAATCCCAGAATTAATTCCAGAGCAACCTAGTGACTTAGTTCAAGAAAAATCCACAGTAAAATTTTCAGAAATTACCCCCAATACTTCAGACCAAACTGTTGAAACTTCAGAGTTAATTCCAGAAAAACCTCAGAAATCCACATTTCAATCACCAGAAATCACACCAAAAGTTTCAGATAAAACTGTTGAAACTCCAGAGTTAATTCCAGAGCAACCTAGTGACTTAGTTCAAAAAAAATCCACAGTTCAATCACCAGAAATCACACCAAAAGTTTCAGATGAAACTGTTGAACCTCAAGAGTTAATCCCAGAGCAACCTAGTGAGTTAGTTCAAGGAAAATTTACATTTCAATCACCAGAAATTACCCCCAAGACTTCAGATAAAACTGTTAAAAGTTCAGAGTTAATTCCAGAGCAATCTAGTGACTTAGTTCAAGAAAAATCCACAGTTCAATCACTAGAAATCACACCAAAAGTTTCAGACGAAACTGTTGAAACTCCAGAGTTAATTCCAGAGCAATCTAGTGACTTAGTTCAAGAAAAATCCACAGTAAAATTTTCAGAAATTACCCCCAATACTTCAGACCAAACTGTTGAAACTTCAGAATTAATTCCAGAAAAACCTCAGAAATCCACATTTCAATCACCAGAAATTACTTCCAAGACTTCAGATGAAATTATTGAAAATCCAGAGTTAATTCCAGAGCAACCTAGTGACTTAGTTCAAGAAAAATCCACAGTTCAATCACCAGAAATCACACCCAAAGTTTCAGATAAAACTATTGAAAATCAAGAGTTAATCCCAGAGAAATCTAGTGACTTAGTTGAAGAAAATTCGATATTTGAATCGCCAGAAACAGAAAAAAAAGTTTTAGATGAGACTATTAAACCCCAAGACTTAATCCCAGAAAAACCTATTAATTTAGTTCCGAAAATTTCACCAGTTGGAACGGTTGAAAAAAAATTAGAAGAAACGAATATAGCTTCAGATGAAACTCTTGACAATCAACAGTTAATATCAGAACCACCTATTGATTCAGTTCCAGAAAAATCTACAGTTCAATCACCAGAAATAACATCCAAAGTTTCAGATGAAATTGTTGAAACCCAAGAGTTAATCCCAGAAGAAAATATGGATTTAATTCAAGAAGAATCCATGGCTAAATCACTAGAAACACCTCCAAAAGTTTTAAACGAAACTATTGAACCTCAACAGTTAATCCCAGAATCACCTATTGATTCACTTCCAGAAAAATCAACGGTTCAATCGCCAGAAATAACCCCCAAGGCTTCAAATAAAATTATTGAACCTCAAGAGTTGAATCAAGAAAGACCTATTAATTTAGTTCCGAAAACGTCAATCATTCCAACTTCTGAAAAAAAATCAGAAGAAACGAATATAGCTTCAGATGAAATTTTTAAACTTCAAGAGTTAATCCGAGAACCACCTATTGATTCAGTTCCAGAAATATCCACAAGAAAATTACCAGAAACAGAAAAAAAAGCTTCAGATGAAATTGTTGAAACCCAAGAGTTAATCCCAGAAGAAAATATGGATTTAATTCAAGAAGAATCCATGGCTAAATCACTAGAAACACCTCCAAAAGTTTTAGACGAAACTATTAAAACTCCAGAGTTAATTCCAGAAAAACCTACTGACTTATTTGAAGAAAAATCAGTTCAATCACCAGAATTTACCCCACCAGCTTCAGATGAAATTCTTGAAGATCAAGAGTTAATTCCAGAAAAACCTATTGATTTAGTTGCGAAGATATCAACCATTCTAACTTCGGAAAAAAATCTAGAAGAAACAAAAATAGCTTCAGATGAAACTGTTGAAACCAAAGAGTTAATTGCAGAGTCATCAGGCGACTTAGTTCAAGAAAAATCCACAGTAAAATTCCCAGAAATAACCCCCAAAGCTTTAGATGAAACTATTGAAACTCAAGAGTTAATCCCAGAAAAACCCATTGACTTAGTTCAAGAAAAGTCCACATTAAAATCACCAGAAATCACACCAAAACTTTCCGATCAAAATATTGAACTTCAAGAGTTAATCCCAGAAAAACCTATTGATTCAGTTCCGAAAACTTCAACCATTCTAGCTTCTGAAAAAAAATTAGAAGAAACGAATATAGCTTCAGACAAAACTCTTGAACCTCAACAGTTAATCCCAGAACCACCTATTGATTCAGTTCAAGAAAAGTCCACATTAAAATCACCAGAAATAACCCCCAAAGCTTCAGATGAAACTATTAAATCCCAACAGTTAATCCCAGAGAAATCTCGTGACTTAGTTCAAGAAAAATCCACATTAAAATCACCAGCAATCACACCAAAAGTTCCAGATGAAAATATTGAAACTCAAGAGTTAATTCCAGAAAAACCTAGTGACTTAGTTCAAGAAAAATCCACAGTAAAATTCCCAGAAGATGAGACTATTGAACCTCCAGAGTTAATTCCAGAAAAACCTAGTGACTTAGTTCAAGAAAAATCCACAATTCAATCACCAGAAATTACTCCCAAAGTTTTAGACGAAACAGTTGAACCTCCAGAGTTAATTCCAGAAAAACCTAGTGACTTAGTTCAAGAAAAATCCACAGTAAAATTTTCAGAAATTACCCCCAATACTTCAGACCAAACTGTTGAAACTTCAGAGTTAATTCCAGAAAAACCTCATAAATCCACATTTCAATCACCAGAAATTACTTCCAAGACTTCAGATGAAATTATTGAAACTCAAGAGTTAATTCCAGAGAAACCTAGTGACTTAGTTCAAGAAAAATCCACAGTTCAATCACCAGAAATAACACCAAAAGTTTCAGAT